>JAILLZ010000240.1 GCA_024692885.1 Lachnospiraceae bacterium
GCTCTCAACAAGAATGGACAGATCATCAAGCGATACTACACCAAGACCGCAAACAACCCCTGATCCGTACATCAATGCGGAAAGAAAACGCTGTTTATCCAAAAAATATTTCTGCTCAGCAACGAAGTCGGCACTTGTGAGCATTTTACCTGCATAGTAACGGTTTCTTTCAAAAGGAAAAAACTGATTGTCGTCCATAAGCCCTATTCCCCCCTATTTTTAATGTAATGCTATCATCCTAATCTGCACAAAACTTACACTATTAAAAACGCACTTGACCAAAGTGTTTTAAACTCAAGACAAGCGCGTTATTATCGGTCTCATATTTAATTGTAAAATCTATAGATTTATCTCAAGCTCAACCGGGCAATGGTCGGAGCCTAAAACATCCGTGTGAATCTTCGCATCCACAAGCTTTTCATCGAGCCTCTTCGATGTGAGAAAATAGTCTATACGCCAGCCGGCGTTCTTCTCTCTGGCCTTAAATCTGTATGACCACCAGGAATACACATCGGTGAGGTCCGGATAAAAGTATCTGAAGGTATCAGTAAATCCGGACTCCAGAAGTTCCGTCATCTTCTGTCTTTCCTCATCTGTGAAGCCCGCATTTTTTCTGTTTGACTTCGGATTCTTTAAATCGATTTCCTCGTGAGCCACATTCATATCACCGCAAACCACAACCGGCTTTGTTTTATCCAGTGATAAAAGATACTCTCTGAAGGCATCCTCCCATTCCATTCTGTAGTCGAGTCTCTTAAGCTCGTTCTGAGAGTTTGGTGTGTAAACCACCACGAAGAAGAAATCCTCGAACTCGAGTGTTATTACACGTCCTTCTTTATCGTGCTCTTCTATGCCTATGCCGTTCGTTGCCTTAAGCGGCTCCTTCTTACTGAAAATTGCTGTTCCGGAGTATCCTTTTCTTAATGCGTAATTCCAATACTGGTGGTACCCCGGAAGGTCCAAAGTCAATTGTCCCTCCTGCATTTTTGACTCCTGAATACAGAAAATATCAGCGTCCTGTTCTTTTACATATTCCAAAAAGCCTTTTCCGACGCAGGCTCTTATTCCGTTTACATTCCAGGATATAAATCTCATTCCTTGTCTCCCCATATTCTTCGTTGTTCTCTTTTGTTTTCTTTCATCTTATACATTGTATCGTCGGCAAGCTTGATACAATCCTCAATGTCCATGTCTTCGTCCGGGGTAAAGATGACTCCTCCTGTGGATATGGTAAGCGGATAGGCTATATCCCTCGATATTACAATTGATGAAACCGTGTCCTGCAAAGTGAGTTCAAGCTCTAACATGTCTGCCTCACTGTCGCAAACTCCGGCCATGATAAATTCATCACCACCGTATCTGATACCGATCCATCCCTCAGGCAAAACACTGTTTATCGCCTCTCCAACCGTTGCGATAGCATCGTCTCCCTTCAGGTGTCCGTACCTGTCGTTTATGAGTTTCATTCTGTCAATATCAATAAGGATAAGTGCGCTGCTTATGCCCTGCGCACCGTTATCCATCATCATCTTTACGGCCTTGTCATTGAAAGCCTTTCTGTTGTTAAGGCCTGAGACAGCATCTATATAAGCCGCTTCACGAACCTTCTTATTCATAAGTTCCACTTTAAGGCTCTCATGCGCTCTTCCCAAGATTTGGTTAATTGTTCCTTCCCAGGATATGAGCTTTGTATTAAATATCAAATCCACCGCATCTATATAAACCGCGTAACCGTACGAATCATTTCTGTCATGTATAGCGGTAAAAAGATATGAATGCGGATGATTTGAATTATTCGTATCAAAAGGTAATAAAGTTCCCCGATCAACTTTTTTTACTACAGGTTCTTTGGAATACTTATCCACATATATGCAGGATATCTGATTCGATTCCGACTGTTCTCCCGAAATGAAATCAAAAAATGCGTCATAGAGACAGAAAACCTGCTTCTCCGATGTAATCTCCACTGAATTTGCGATAATGGACTTCATGTAATCCATGAATTCATTCACGGTATTAACATGTCTGACACCTCTGTTAAGTCGCCAAATACGTCTCTCAAAATCCGCCTTCATCTGTGTTTGGACAAATGTATTCTTGCAGGATTCGTTACGGATTTTATTGTACTGTCTGCTGAGTTTGCATCCACAGCTCTCCGCCGGTCTGAAACTGCTTTTTACAACTTCACGGAAAGGCACTTCCTTGCCGTCCATCAGTTTTATAAGTTTACGCATTCCGGCTTTTCCAAGCTCTTTTGTGCGACGATCTACGGTTGAAAGTGCAGGTAGATAAATGCTGCTTGATTCAACATTGTCGTATCCTGTCACTATCACATCATCAGGAACTCTGTATCCTCTCTGTTCAAGCGCCGTGCAGACACCTATAGCCATAAAGTCGCTTGCAGCAATAAAGGCATCCGGCAACGGTTTTCCGGAATCAATGTATTCCAAAACCTTCTCAATCGCTTTGAAAAACGACCATGAGCAGTGAATAATATCACTCTCTTCGACATGTTCTCCCACTTCACCAAGCGCTCTCTGGACTCCGGCAAGTCTCTGTCTGCTTTCCTCACCGTCAAAGCCGCATAAATGCACAACTTTTCTCACGTTATGCTCCGTGACGAGATGCTTTGTGAGCTCGTACATTCCGCACTCGTTGTCTGTCATAATTCCCGGTATTCCCTCGAGATCGTAATCCAAAGTAACTGCATTAACACCCTCTTTGATAACCCAGTCTCTCAGCTTTTTACATGAAATATCCGAATTAAGAGAAAAAGTAATCAGAATAACCCCATCGAATTCTTTAAGATTCGGAAGATCGTAAATATTGCGCTCTCCCATGTTATCAACCTCGGTATTTTCCCACAATGCGAAGCTGATAAAATAAAAGACATCTATGTCGTTTTGTTTTGCAACCTCCTCAATCCCTTTCATCAGTTCGGGAATGAGCTCGTTTGCGGAACAGTCCGCAAATACAGCAATTTTCCTTCTCATTTTTTCCCCCAGATTACCCAATTACTTTCCGTTTTTGTCCATAAAAAGAAAGCCAAAACGTACTATTTAATGTTAGCATGTTTTGACTTTCTTTGCAATTTATATGTCGTTTATTGACTGAGTCTTTTTTGTGCAGATGCTTAATTATCTGACTACATTTTAGTCGTTGTTGAACGCTGAGAACGGATCTGAACTGTCATCGTCATCATCGTTATCTCCCTGTCCCGGTCTTGTTCCCTGTGGTCCGTTTTCCTGTGGTCCCATCTGGGAATCATTTCCGTTAGAATGTTTTTCTCCGTCTGAGTTCTCGTTTGTTGTTCCCTCTTCAGATGACTCTGATGAAGAGCTGTCCGAATCTGATGAACTTGTGAGTGTTACCTGAACTTCACTTGACTCATATGTTCCGTTGTTGTTTGTCCATACAGTGAGTGTGATTGTATCTCCAACTGCATGGGAAGTGATTATCTCTTTAAGACCTTCCATGGTTGAGACATCTTCACCGTCAACCTGTGTGATGACCATTCCGCCGCTGATTCCGGCTGCTTCCGCACCGCTTCCCTCAACAACGCTTGCAACATAAACACCTTCAGGCATGTTGTACTTAACCGCAACATCTGATGAAACGGCTACACCGTAGATTCCAAGATATGCTGTCGGTGTCTCCTCGACATATCCGTTTGCAATAAGCTCCTCAAGGATTGGTTTTGCAGTTGAGATAGGAATTGCAAATCCCATTCCTTCAACAGATGTATCCGAATATTTTGAAGAGTTGATTCCTATTACTTCACCTGCTGAATTAAGGAGTGCTCCACCACTGTTTCCAGGGTTGATTGCTGCATCGGTCTGGATTAAGTAACTTGTTGTTGTGGCACCGGTTGTCTCGTCTGTCGATGTTACCTCACGGTTTAATGCGCTTATACATCCCGACGTAACTGACTGTCCGTATCCGAGTGCATTACCTATGGCGATTGCGGAATCTCCTACTGAAAGTGAATCAGAATCTCCGAGTGTCGCTACTGCGATGGCACTCTTTGTGTCATCGCTTAAGTCCTCGAGTTTTACCATGATTACAGCAAGATCGTTGCTTGCATCTGTTCCTCTGACCTCGGCTGTTGCAGTGCTGTCATCATTGAACTGAACGGTAACTGTCTCAGCGCCCTCGACTACATGGTTGTTTGTAGCTATGTAGAGGTAGGTATCGTCCTGCTCGATGATGATTCCGCTTCCTGCGCCTTCAGCCTCATATTCCATGGTCTGTCCGAAAAAGCTCTGAACTTCCTCGATTGACATTGTTGTTATTGCTACTATGCTTGGCATAACGTTGGCAACCATATCCGATATATTTGTTGATGTAACAGTTGCGCTTGTAGTTGTTGCCTGTATGGTAGTATCAGATGACGAGGTGGTCTCCTCTGCCTCTGCTGTTGTGGTAGTGCTGCCTGTAAGTTTCGATACTGCGTAAGAACTTCCCTGAAAAGCAGTTCCTCCGACAAGACCAAAAACCAAAGCTATAGCCGCACACTTAGTGAGCTTTGAACCGAAACTTGATTTACTCATTTTTATTCTCCTTTCATCTCGCGATACTTCCGCGAGCGTTTTTCCTTTCGACAATAAAAAGTATATTGAGTAATTATGTTTAATATGTCGCAAAAATGTGACGTAATTGTGAAATCTTGTTTTGCGCACAATATTTTTTTTATCACAGAATCATTGCTTTATCGACAAATTTATACACCTATATTGGTTACACACTCGGATGACATTTCTCTAGTCTCAAGCAATTTTCCCCTCATTACGCATGCTACGAATAAACGCGCTTCGCTTAAACGGAATTCTTCGCATGCGATAGAGAAAATTGCTACTTCGCCAAGAGAAAGGAAGTCATCCCACGCGAAAGTACCCAATATAGGTGTATAAACTTTGTCGAGTATGTCAGAATCATAACTTTCTATCAACAAATTCTGTGCTTAAGACAGGCTTTCCCTGCTTAAGACTCTCCTTGAGATCGAGGATTCTCTGGTTTTCCGAACCTCTGAACTTTAACATGAGATTTCGCTTTTCTTCAACAAACTCTCCGTCCACAAGGATATCAATAAGAGAGAGCATCTCGTCCGTAACCTCGCAACGCGCTCTGCTCTCTCCCGTCAATTCTTCAAAGACGTAACCCGAATAACACCAGACATCTTTCTCCGGCATTTCTTCTCTTAAACGTCTTAAAAGCCTGACCACTTCCCATTGGTTATCCGTTTCAAACGGTTCTCCGCCGAGCAATGTCAAGCCTTTAATATAAGACGGTTTCAACGCTTCCATGATTTCATCTTCGGTCTCTTTTGTGTAAGGAGAACCGTAGTTGAAATCCCATGTCATGGCGTTGAAACAGCCTTTGCAATGATGTGTACAGCCGGACACGAAGAGTGATACTCTCACTCCCGGTCCGTCTGCTATGTCATTTTTTTTGATTTCTCCGTAGTTCATAACTAATCTTCTTTTGCAGGCATCTCAATCCTGATGTGAACATCTCTAAGCTGCTTCTCGTCTACTTCGGCAGGTGCTCCCATCATGATATCCTGAGCATTCTTGTTCATAGGGAAAGGAATAATCTCTCTGATGCTTTCCTCTCCTGCTATGAGCATAACCATACGGTCTACTCCCGGTGCAATACCTGCGTGAGGTGGCGCTCCGTAACAGAATGCGTTGTACATGGCAGGGAATTTTGCCTTAACATCATCCTCGCCAAGTCCTACTATCTCGAAAGCCTTAACCATAATCTCAGGGTCATGGTTTCTTACGGCTCCTGATGAAAGCTCAACTCCGTTACATACAAGGTCGTACTGGTATGCAAGAATATCCAACGGATCTTTTGAATTCAAGGCATCCATTCCACCCTGTGGCATTGAGAACGGGTTATGACAGAATTCAAGTTCTCCTGATTCCTCACCGATCTCGTACATAGGGAAATCTACTATCCAACAGAAATCGAAACGCTCTTTGTCCATGTATCCTTCGAAAGTATTTCCGATGGCTTTTCTGATAACTCCCGATGTTTTCTGGGCAGTTCTCAAATCTCCTGCTGAAAGGCAGATGAAATCTCCGTTCTTCAGGTTGAGTGCTGAGATTACAGCATCCTTTTTCTCCTGAACGAATTTTGCGATTCCGCCGACGATCTCACCGTTCTCGTCGAGTCTGAACCAATATGCCTTCTGTCCGCTTGTAACTTCAACATCGGCACACATTTTATCTATCTGTTTTCTTGTTCCGGTAAAGTTTCCGGCAACAACAGCTTTTACTCTGTTTCCTTCAAAAGGTCCGAAACCACAGTCACAAAGAACATCAGTAGCATCTACTACCTCGAGATTGATTCTCAAGTCCGGCTTGTCTGTACCGTATTTGTCCATTGCCTCAAGATAAGGGATTCTCTTGAATGGTGGTTTTGAAGCTTCTTTATATACACCGTATTTTGCGAAAATCGGAGGAAGCACATCCTCGAATATCTCAAATACATCTTCCTGGTTTGCAAATGCCATCTCCATATCGAGCTGATAGAACTCTCCCGGAGAACGGTCTGCTCTCGCATCCTCGTCTCTGAAACATGGAGCTATCTGGAAATATCTGTCAAATCCTGATGCCATGAGAAGCTGCTTAAACTGCTGTGGAGCCTGCGGAAGTGCATAAAATTTTCCCGGATGATTTCTTGCAGGAACAAGGTAATCTCTTGCTCCCTCCGGTGAAGAACATGTAAGGATAGGTGTTGTGATTTCCATGAAATTATGTCCTATCATGGCTGCTCTCAAATCTGCAACAACCTTGCTTCTAAGCACCATTCTCTGCTTTACTTCAGGGTTTCTGAGATCAAGATATCTGTATTTAAGGCGGGCATTTTCATCTGCCTCCTTAGATCTGTTTATCTGGAAAGGAAGTTCGTTGTACTGGCATTTTCCGAGAACGGAAATTGCTGTAGGAACAACCTCTATCTCACCTGTGGCGATATCATTGTTCTTTGAGCTTCTCTCTCTTACAACACCCTTTATCTCAAGTGTAGACTCGAAGTTGATGTCTGAAAGCTGCTCCATCATCTCCTCGGTCTCAACCACTATCTGGGTAGTTCCGTAGAAGTCTCTTAAAATCATGAAACCTAAGTTCTTACTTACTTTTCTTAAATTCTCATACCATCCGACAAGCTGTACTTCTTTGCCTGCATCAGAAAGTCTGAGTTCATTACAATTATGGGTTCTTCCCTGCATTTTTCTAAACCTCTGATTCTTTCTATAATTAACCTTATAAAATATACTCTTTTATACGGCATTTTTCAAGAGTGATGTGGTCGTATCCTTTTTCTGCTTGATTACTTTTTATCATTGGCGAGCATGCAGTCAAGGGTGCTTCGCACCGCTCGCGGCATGCCCTTGACAGCACGTCTCGCCACATGATTATGGTTAATCAAGGCAGAAAAGAATCTATTCATCCAAAAATATTACCGCTGAATAATCAAAAACTCAATTTCAGCGGTAACAAAAAATCAATCGTTCTAAATTAATACCGCTGTAAAACAAGAAATCCCTTTCCAGCGGTAAAAAATCACATGAATTCACTGCAACAGCATATTGAATTGTCAACGAATCCCTGTTTTAACATTTATTCGTGTTGCTATCAGAGAAAAACTAGCCTAAATCCCCAAAATAGTACCGCCGGCCATCACATTTCTGTCTTTTCAGCGGTATTTTTTTATTTCACATGTTTTTGACTACGTGTCATTTACTATTATTTTGAATATCACACGTAAATCTACGCTTAACATATGAACTCTATACTAAATCAACATTTCACGTATGAGTTTTGTACTACTTCTACATTTCTATAAAAGATTGATACTTGTATAAAAAAATGAATTATATATTTCCAAAAGACAGTCTGAAGGCGTCGGTACTTGGTGTGCGTACTTTGCGCACCTAGTACCGCTACGTCTGAAGTCTAGCGAGAGCGTGTCTTTGCGTAATATATAATTCATTTAAGAATCACTAATAAAATCTTGGTTTTAGATGGAAGTAGTGAAGAGGTTTTGAGATCTGCGCTGTTCTTCCTCTTCCTCTTTCTTCTGCATCATGAGTGAATATGCCTGGAGTGCCTCCTGCTTTTTCCTCTCCTCGATTGCCTGTGGATAATCGAGGTCCTCTATTCTTGAGAGGGTGCTTGTGGCATTGTATGCTGTGGTATTGTTTACGTTTACGGCATATTCAAGTGCATTTGACTGTGCTCCCATTGATGATCTCTGGCTTGATACCGCTTCTATTGCATCATCTATGACTGACATATCAAAATCTCCGGTCACATCATAATCTGCTATTCCCAGAGCTTCAAGTGTCATATTGCCGGTTGAAACTGTGGTTGTTGAGCCCTCTGCATTTGTGGCAAGCTCATAATCTGTATCTGTTCCGTCCAAAAGGGTGTGTGTATTGTACGTTGTCTGTGAAGCCACATCTGAAATACCCTGCTTGAGCTGGTCTATCTCGTCCTGGATTTTCTTCAAATCCGAAGAACTCATCAATGCGCTGTTTGAAGCCTGAACGGACAACTCTTTTATTCTCTGAAGATAATCCGTGATTGATGAAGCTGCCGAATCCGAGATGTTAAGCATATCCTTTGCGGATTCCATATTGTTGCTTCCGGCGTTAAGCCCATTCACATAAGAGTTTTCTTCCTCAGCTATGGCAAGACCTGCTGCATCGTCAGCTGCGGTATTGATTCTTTTTCCGCTTGCTATCTGCGCGTAACTGCCATATGAATACGTAGATGATACTCCTGAAATTCCACTCATATATAACATCCTTTCTAATAAAGAGTCGCTTGCGACTCTTCGCGCCCGAGAGGTATTGCGAAGCAATAAATCTCATCTCCTCGAGGTGCGCATCCTTGCGGAGCTTTGTTGCATAGGAAATCCGAAGATTTCCTATGCAACAAAAAAGCATCACGCCCGTGATGCTTTTCATAACTGTCAGAGATTTATCTAACTGCAACTGGCTGCCATCATCAGGCCCTATAGCTTTGCGTCACAGGCTTTCGCCTGCTTTGCCGAATTCAAATGTTGAATGTAATTTATAACGGATAGGGCTCTGTGTCAATACAGTTCGCAATTATTTCACAATTTTTAATTTTAATGTATCGTTCTATATTCCGAATCTTTATTTTAAAGATGCGATACTATGTCCTGAATCTTTGATTTATAGATGCAGCACTCTGTCCTGAATTTCCTGGGTTCTTCCCTGATTCCAGAACTGGGTTCCGATGTATCCGCAGGTACGTCTTGCGACATTCATCTTGTTCTCATCACGGTTTCCACAGTTTGGGCACTCCCAAATAAGTTTTCCGTGGTCATCCTTAACGATGCTTATCTCTCCATCGTAACCGCATACCTGACAGTAATCGCTCTTTGTGTTGAGCTCTGCGTACATAATATTGTCGTAGATGAACTGCATTACGGAAAGAACCGCATCCAGATTGTCCTTCATATCAGGCACTTCGATGTAGCTTATAGCACCTCCCGGAGAAAGCTTCTGGAACTGAGACTCAAATGCAAGCTTCTTGAATGCATCTATCTGCTCTGTAACGTGTACGTGATAACTGTTTGTAATATAGTTCTTATCAGTAACGTGAGGTATCACACCAAAACGTTTCTGAAGTGATTTCGCAAATTTGTATGTTGTTGACTCAAGCGGTGTTCCGTATACGCTGAAATCGATATTGGTATCTGCCTTCCATTTTGCACAGGCATCATTGAGGTGCTGCATTACTTTAAGAGCAAATTCTGTTCCACCCTCTTCGGTATGAGACTTTCCTGTCATGTAATATGTGCATTCGGTAAGTCCTGCGTATCCAAGAGAGATTGTGGAATATCCGCCGTAAAGCAGTTTGTCTATCTTCTCGCCCTTCTCAAGTCTTGCGAGTGCTCCGTACTGCCAAAGAATAGGTGCAACATCCGAAGGTGTTCCGAGGAGTCTGTTGTGACGAGCCATGAGTGCTCTGTAGCAAAGATCAAGTCTCTCATCGAAAATCTTCCAGAACTCTTCTTTATCTCCACGTGAGCTGCATGCAATATCAACAAGGTTTAATGTGACAACTCCCTGGTTGAAACGTCCGTAGTATTTTCCCTTGTTCGGATCCCAGTTGAGCGCCTTAGCAACATTTTCTGTTGTTCTGTCAGGTGTGAGGAAAGAACGGCATCCCATGCAGGCATAAACAACACCCTCGCCGGTCTTATCAACTTTGAGTTCCTTCATAACCTTCTCTGAGATGTAATCAGGAACCATTCTCTTTGCGGTACATTTAGCGGCAAGCTTTGTGAGCTCCCAATACTCGCTTCCCTCTGTGATATTGTCCTCCTCAAGAACATATATAAGCTTAGGGAATGCAGGTGTGATAAACACTCCCGCTTCGTTCTTTACACCCTTGATTCTCTGGTGAAGAACTTCTTCTATTACCATGGCAAGGTCTTTTCTTGTCTGAGGGTCTGAAACCTCGTTGAGGTACATGAATACAGTAACGAAAGGAGCCTGACCGTTTGTTGTCATGAGTGTGATAACCTGGTACTGAATCATCTGAACGCCACGGTTAATCTCATCTTTAACTCGCTCCTCGGCTATCTCGTTTATCTGCTCTTCTGTGAGAGAAATGCCTGCTTCCTCATGCTCTTCTCTTACTTCTCTTCTGAATTTATGTCTGCTGACATCTACAAACGGAGCAAGGTCCGCAAGTGAAATACTCTGTCCGCCGTACTGTGAGCTGGCGATCTGAGCGATGATCTGAGTAGCAATGTTGCAGGCTGTAGAAAAGCTGTGAGGTCTCTCAATCATGGTTCCGCTGATAACAGTTCCGTTTTCAAGCATGTCCGAAAGGTTTACCAGACAGCAGTTGTGCATGTGCTGTGCGAAATAATCCGAATCATGGAAATGAATGAGTCCCTGCTCGTGTGCTTCAACAATATCAGGTGAGAGAAGGAATCTCTTTGTGATATCCTTGCTGACCTCTCCTGCCATGTAATCTCTCTGCACGCTGTTTACGGTAGGATTCTTGTTTGAATTCTCCTGCTTTACTTCCTCGTTGTTCATCTCCAGAAGGCTCAGAATCTGCTGGTCTGTGGAGTTTGCCTTACGAAGAAGTTCGTGTTTATATCTGTAGGTTATGTACTTTCTGGCAACAGCGTAAGCCTGCTGTCTCATTATCTCGTTCTCAACGATATCCTGGATTTCCTCCACGTTCATGGCTCTGTGCATATGGCTGCACACGTCATGAATGTTATCACAGATTTCGTTTATCTGATTATCCGAAAGTCTCTCGGAAAGGATAACAGTATCGTTAGCCTTCATAATGGCGTTTCTGATCTTATCAAGATCGTAATCTACTTCAGCACCGCTTCGCTTAATAATCTTCATAATATAACCTTTCGTCTCCCGTATATTTAATAACATAAAGCGGACACTTCCAATCCGCCTCACTGCTTCGTGATGAACATTAAAAGCCTGTGTTCATTTTCTCACGAGAATGATAATACCATATATAGTGTGTTCGGTCAATCTCTAAAACTACATATTGTTGTGTAGTATATTTGTTCAATTATGTGAATAATCCACTGTTTACGGGCTTTTCCGTCAGTTTTTTATCTCACAAACAGGATAATCGGAGATTATTCATAATATCTCCCACAAAATATAGTGATCCGAAAACGATGGTGTCCTCTTTTATCTCGCCCATAATCGTCTTAATCGTTTTTTCGGATGCATCCGCAGGAATACTTAGCTTTTTACATTCCTCAGCCAGAACCGATGCACTCTCCGCTCTGCCGTAATCCACGGAAACGGTGGTGAGGTGCCTTATGTAAGGCTTGATGATCTTTAACATGGATATGTAATCCTTATCAGCCATGACACCCATAATAAAATCAAACTTTCTTCCTCCGTACTCGTTTTCTATTGTATCCCTGAGAGCCTCCACTCCGTCAGGATTGTGGGCTCCGTCGATGATGACAAGAGGGTCTTTGCTTATAACCTGCATTCTTCCGGGCCAGAAAGCATTTGCTATTCCTTCCTCAATGTTTTTTTCGGAAATATCAAAACCCTTTCCGGCAAGCACACGTGCCGCCTCAGCAGCAACTCCGGCGTTTGTCTTTTGATATGTTCCGTGCATGCCGAGAGCCTTCTCCCAAGGCTTTGCCACCACACAGTCCATTCCAAGTTCAGAGGCACTCTTTGCTATAACCTTCATGGCTTCTTCACTCTGTTCACAGGTGACAAGGCAGCTTCCCCTCTTTAGGATTCCGCATTTTTCCGCAGCTATCTTATCAAGAGTGTCTCCCAAAATAGCTGTGTGGTCATAGCCTATGTGAGTGATAACGCTTACGCACGGTACTTCTATTATATTGGTGGAGTCAAGTCTTCCGCCGAGCCCGGTCTCAAGGATTACTAGCTCCACGTTTTGTTCCTTAAAATAGAGCATCGCCATTACAAAGCAATAATCAAACATGGTCGGATGAATGTTTTCCCCGAAATCCATATCAAGGAGCATGTTGCCGAGTCGAACTACATCCTCCTCGCTTATCAGGTCGTGACCTATACGTATTCGCTCTCTGAAAGTCACAAGATGCGGGCTAGTGAACATTCCGACTTTTATTCCGCTTCTTAATGCAATTTCACATAAAAAAGCTGCAGTGCTTCCCTTCCCGTTGGTTCCCGCTATGTGCACGAACTTCAAGGAATCCTGGGGATTGCCTACTGCAGCTGACATCATCTTACTGATTTCCACCCCGGGAAGATTTGTAAACCTTCTCTTTCCCTCTATGGTGGAAACTGTTTCCTTATAAGTTTTCATAGTCTTACCCCTGTCGCTTAATGCTCTTACAATAAACGAAACGGGATAATAATTCAAGGCAACTAAAGCACCATAATCACTCCGCCGTCACTGGCATACATACTGCTGACGCCATTTGTATCGAGTACGATTATCTCCTTGTAGTTGCTGTATTTCAGCATCTCATTTTTTACAAGTTCTGCCTTCTCCGGTGCGTTGCAATGTGAAATTGCAAGTATTCTGTTTTCCGGATCCGGTGTGACACGAATTGCTTCCTCAGCCATTTTCTTTAAGCCCTTGGTCATGCCTCTTGTTTTTGCAAGCTGCTGAATGTTTCCCTCATCAGTTGACCCCATGACAGGTTTTATATTCAAAGCACCTGCAACAAATGCCTTCAGGTGACTGAGTCTTCCGTTCTTTCTCAATGTTTCAAGTGTCTCAAGTACAAAGAAAGTATGCTGTGTGGCAATATACTCATCCACATTCTTTATTACTTCCTCAAAACTCATTCCGCTCTCTTCGCACTCTTTTATCTTTAATGCTATGAGTGTCTCACCTATGGAAGCAGATTTTGAATTGAATATATGAATTTTCTTGTCATCATGCTTTTCCTCATACATCTGCTTTGCAACCATGGCACTGTTGTATGATCCCGAAAGCACTGCAGATAATGTGATTCCGTATATATGCTCTGCCTCACCTTCAAAAAGCTTCAAATATGCTTCCGGTGAAGGGCAGCTTGACTTTGGTCCGCTCTCACTCTCTCTTACGCGTCTCAAAAAATCTGCCTGGTCAAAGGTCTCATCATCAATAATGCGATATCCGTCCACTTCCAGTGTAAGGGGCACATTCACAAATCTTGAATCCCCGTCCAACTCCTTTGTAAGTTCTCCGCAGCTGTCCACTAAAACTTTAAACATAAACTTATATGTCCTCTCTAATTTACATCTCTATTACATGTAGTTTTAAAAACTACATGTAATGTACCATTCATACCACGTTTTGTAAAGTAGAAAACTATCATTTTATATTTATTTTACAAAGAATACACAATATATTTAAAGTCGGATTGTGAGAATGAGGTTTTCCGTGTCTTCATAGTAGTACGCCTTCGTCATTCCCGAGCAAAAGTCTTCTATATGGAAATCAGCCAAAAGATAGTTAATGGCAGCATCATAGATTTCCCGGGATGCAAATTTCAAAGACACGCTCTCCTCTCCGGTGTTTACGGCCTGAGAGATTACTTCGCCAAGTCTAGTCTCATCAAAGGAATCGAAGTATTTGTTTTCATGGATAAAATACGTGTAGGCTGTATTGTTTGCCGGCGGAATATCAAATGTACTCTCCACGGTATATTTTCCGGCTGTGTCCTCGTCAGTCATGAAAAGATAGCTGTAATTTATCATGGAAGATTCGCCGCTTCCGTCATCCCCGGAAAATGTGGTATTTGCCCAGGTGACATCCACATGATAAAAACTTCCTTCTATATTTACCATGTTCCATGCGTGCTTTTCGGATTTTCCTGTTCCATTCACCACTATGGCCTGAACCCCAGATTTATGAGCCAGATACTGAAGGGCATTTGCAAAGCCCTGACACACTGTGGAGCGGTTTAAAAACACACTTTCTATAGTCTGGTTATTCTCGGAATTGATGTCGTAATCCACATTAGATGCCAACAGAGTATATATAATCTTTATCTTTGTGTAATCATCGGCGTCGGCAGGTATAGCGGCAAGATACCCCTCAACGGCAGAATCGATCTGGCTCTGGATAGTCTCACGCTTTGCCTGACTCATTGTATATACCGGTGTAAAAAGCATACCAAGTACCATGTTGTCGACCGTGTACTCGGTATAGCTGTATCCGGAAACCCAGAATATCTCTCCGTGGTCCGCCATAACGCGATTGAACACATCATCAAGCTTCTCCGGGCTCTTTGTCTGTATGGCCACGTTCTCCTCGTGATTATTTATGACAGTCAGGATTTCATCATAAACTGTCCTGTCATCATCCGTAAGCATAGAGTACTCGTAGCAGTCTCCCGAGGTGCTCTCTGCTTCCTTGTAATCTAAAAACGGAAGTATTCCGTCAAGAAGTGATATTCCAAAAGGGTCGTTGTTCTCTGTGTCCTCGGCCGAATCCTCCGTAGCAACTTCCCCTGTGCTGTCTGTTTCGGTACTGTCAGATGAATTATCCGCATCTGAATTTCCGTCTGTATTCTCCGTGCTCTCCGTAGTCTCAAGTGCCTTGAGATAATTGTCCATATCGGGTTTTTTACACCCACCCACGACAAGCAGCAGAATCAAAATCCCCCCTGAAATCCTCACTGCTTTGGAACGTAAAATAGCTTTTATAATCATTGAGTTTTAACCTCTTAACTGTTATCCTTGTATTTGGGTTAGCGCTTGCTTCATAACCCTTGTATCATAATATAAACCAGCATCAAAAAAGGAGCAATATGCTGTCACTTACTATAAATAATATTAAAGACTTTATGTCCGTTCTGCTTCGTTCCGATCAATTTGATCATTTTCTTTTAAAAGAAGCA
Organism: Lachnospiraceae bacterium; assembly: GCA_024692885.1. Lineage (GTDB taxonomy): Bacteria > Bacillota > Clostridia > Lachnospirales > Lachnospiraceae > JAILHT01. The sequence goes on from JAILLZ010000240.1 coordinate 15,379, forward strand.
ACCATTGTCACCAACGTTTCCACTCACCTTGACGGAAGAATCCCGGAAGGTTTCTATACAAAGGAAGATCTTGCGGAGCTCTCACTTAACGAATCGGAGTACATTCCCTACGGTATGATTAAAAATACCTGTTTTGAGCTTATAAAAGGGAAACGTACTCCCGTTTCCTTCAAATTCGTGTTTTTACTCTCTCACGACCACACTGAGAAGATAAAAGAAAATGCAGGTATAAATTTCGATCCGTCTGCGGTCACAAATATGTGTTTTATCTGTAGTTTTTCGGGCGGAAAACTCACCGTAACGGACGGCATTTCATATCAGACTTTTGTCCCAAATCACGATCTTGACAAGGCACTTGATAATTTTCTGAAAAATTACCTCAATACCCTTAATATAAGCTTCGAAGAGACCATTTAAATGCTTTACTTTCGCAATTATGTGTGCTAAAATTTTTTTGTGTGAAAATTATACACACTATATATATTTTGGAGGTACGTTATGAGTAAGGGTACTGTTAAGTGGTTCAACAATCAGAAGGGGTTTGGTTTCATCTCTGATGAAGACGGAAATGACATTTTCGTTCATTTCTCAGGTATTACAATGGATGGATTTAAGACGCTTGAGCAGGGGGCACCTGTCCAGTATGAAGTTGTTGACGGAACAAAGGGTCCTCAGGCCGTAAATGTAAGCGTAGTTAGATAATATAAACTAGACTACCAAAAGAGCTGCCAATCGGCAGCTCTTTTTCTTTAGTCATTTATGTACATATCTTCGAATTTTGTTATCTCCATGGATTTTGAGAAGAAATAGCCCTGGAAAACATCGCATCCCACTTTTTTTAAGAACTTCATCTGTTCGTAGGTCTCAACGCCCTCACAGATAACCTTCATTCCCAAGTCTTTAGCCATTTCCGTTATGGCTGCGACAATTATTCTTCCTCGCTCTCCCTCTTTTGCATCAAGGAATCCCATGTCTATTTTCAACGTATCCACGGTGATATCCTTTAAGGTATTGAGCGATGAATATCCGCTGCCGAAATCATCCATCTCCACAGAAAAACCATAGTCCTGCAGTCTGCTTATCAATTCGACCTGTCTCTCAACGTCCAGCATAATCGCAGATTCCGTAATCTCGAGATTCAGCCTCTGCGGCGGTATATCATATTTCTCAACCAAATCCGTGAATACTTCGTATATGTTCATCATATAGAGGTCTTTCGGAGAAATGTTTACAGACAGATACATATCGTCTCTGCCTTTGTCAATCCATCTTCTGAGATAGATGCAGGCCTTCTCCCACACAAAGCAATCCAGCTTATAAATAAGATTCTTTTCCTCAAGTATCGGAACAAATCCCACTGCAGGAATGACTCCCTTTTCAGGATGACGCCACTGAACAAGGACCTCTCCTCCCATAACCTCTCCTGAAGAATTGGTCTGAGGCTGAACAAATAGCTCTATCTGTCCCGACTCCATGGCGATGTCTATCTCATCCACAATGCTCTGCTCCTGCAGCATGTTTTCACGCAGGTTTTCATCATAGAAGGCAATGTTTCTCTCATAATTACCCTTGATTGTGGATATAGCCATTGTTGCCCTGTCACACATGACATTAGGCTCAAGCGTTCTGTCGGAAATCCTGTAAATTCCGGCATAAAAGCGAACTCCGTAAGAGTATCCTTCCTGAAGGGTTATCGCTTCTACCTCCAAACTGTTAAACAGCTTCATTGAAAATCTGTTTGTCGGAATAAGCCATGCAAAGTGATCGTCGCCAAGATATCCGTAGACCTCACCCACATTGGCTTTGTGTCTCATCATATCTCCAAAATGCCGAAGAACCCTATCCCCCGTATCATAGCCGAAGAGATCGTTTATCATCTTGAGTCTGTCTATATCAAAGACAACCATCATGTATTCCTTATCAGGAAATGCTGCAAGTTCCTCTCTCACCTTGATATAAAAATACTCTTTTCTGTAGAGAGTGGTCAGGGCATCATGCATGGATTCATATCGCTCGCGCTCACGCTTCAATATGGTTTCCGTCTCATCCATTATCATGTAAATATCACCGATGTATTTTCCCTCTTTATCGGTAATACGATTGAAACGAAGATTGTAATATACTTTTTCGTTTCCCGCCAGCTCATAGTAATTGTGGATCTCTTTAAAAGCCAGCTTCTCGTGCTGATTTGTCACACGCCAGTTTTCCATAACTCCGTTAAGTTCCGGCGTCATGCTTAAAAATCTCTTTGCGGCGGCGTTTGTGTATATTCTTCTGCCGTCATCTTCCTCTATGACAACTCCGTCGGTGTATTTGTCAATGACAAGACCCAAGGTCTCGTTTATAAGTCCCTTTGGAATGAAACGGATTGCAAAATAGTAGAGAACTCCCGCAACCATGGTGTACATAGGCACAGAGAAATTACATGGCCAATGGAAGAATATAAACAGCGAGTCAAAGATTCCTACGAGTGACAATACCACCAGCATGAAAAAGTACTTTTTCCTGTAAATGGCTGATGTCTTCAAGGCTTTGTAGCCCATGCAGATAATACTTAATGTGATAATGAAATATGTCCAAAATAGATGTGTAAAGAATGCGGATGTGATATCCATTACATACCAAAAATGGAATCCGTCATCCGAATACCGAACCAGACTGTAAAGATGTTCCGTAACGATATTTACACCGAGAGAAACCGTATCCGCCATAATAAGGCCTATGACCACCTGCTTCTTAAACCACGGATGGTTCGCTTCTCCGATGTATTCCAGACTGAATAAAACGAGATAATAACCCATCCACTCAGTGGCTACAAGATATAACCAATATGCAAAAGACGACAAATAGACCTGCGTGGTCAGCATTATGACCACATGGCAGATCTCTACAATCAGTCCAACATTCATAAGTTTTATGATTGTGGACGGAAAAAATTGTCTTCTGGACTGTACCTTTCTCACCAAATAAATGAGAACAACTATGGCGAGAAAAAGCAGTGTAAGAAAAGCGTATCTCAACTTACTTCCTCAATTTGAGGTACTCCGCGCATCTGAATCTGAGGTGCTCCCTTTCCCTCAATATAATCCTTGGTTATAGTTACAATCCCTATATTATCATCCTTTGGAATCTCGTACATGATATCCAGCATGTACTCTTCCAATATCGCCCTCAAAGCTCGGGCGCCAACCTTCTTTTCTTTAGCCTTAGCGGCTATAACTCTCAAAGCGTCCTCCTCAAAACGAAGTTCAACCTCGTCCATTGCAAGAAGCTTTTTGTACTGACTTAAAATCGCATTCTTCGGCTTTGAAAGTATCTCGATAAGCATATCCTCAGTGAGCTCTTCCAAAGCGAAAAGCACCGGAAGTCTTCCCAAAAACTCAGGAATCATTCCGTATTTTCTGATGTCCTCAACCACAACCTTAGTCTGAAGGTTTGGTTCGTCATCGTATTTATCCTTCAAATCGGCTCTGAAACCGATAGAAGCTTCTTTGTTGAGCCTTTCCTTGATAATCTCTTCGAGATCAGGGAACGCTCCTCCGCAAATGAAAAGAATATTTTTAGTATCCACCGTCACCATCGGAACCATGGCATTTTTACTGCTTGCTCCGACAGGAACTTCAACGAGAGCTCCCTCCAAAAGCTTCAGCATACCCTGCTGAACAGACTCTCCGCTGACATCCCTCTGGTTGGTATTCTTCTTCTTTGCAATCTTATCTATCTCATCGATGAAAATGATACCCTGCTCGGCTTTTTCAACGTCGTTATCTGCCGCTGCAAGAAGCTTGCTCACAACGCTCTCAATATCATCTCCGATATATCCTGCCTCTGTAAGTGATGTTGCATCGGTGATTGCAAGCGGTACATTTAGAATTCTGGCAAGTGTCTTTACAAGATATGTCTTTCCGGAACCGGTAGGTCCGATCATGAGCATATTGGATTTTTCAATCTCCACTCCGTCATCCTGATTGCTTGCGATTCGCTTATAATGGTTATAAACGGCTACCGACATAACCTTTTTGGCCTTTTCCTGACCGATGACATACTCATCCAACGCCTCTTTTATCTTGTGAGGTGCCGGCATGTCTTTCAAATCTATGATAGGTTTTATAGGCTCATCTTTCTTATGAGTCTTAATCTTTGGACGATTCGGCATGAGGTTCGTCAAATCGCTTAAGTTTATCATGCTGATATTCGGAACTCTGCGCTGTTCGTCCTTTTTGTTTTCTTTATTCTCTTCGTTGTTTTCTTCCGAATTTGTCTCGGAAGCAACCTGCGCGTTAGCGCCTGTCGTATCGACTTCCGTGAAATCCATCGGATTGGTATTGAAACCAAAGTCCATCCCCGGAAATCCCGCTGACTGCATGGTGTTCAACGTTGACTGCATACAGTCCCTGCATATACCTATGTTGCCCGGTATTTTAATGAGCTTGCCACACTGGCTTTCGCCCCTGCGACATATGTAGCAAAACTCTTCGTTGTCTATTTCTGACATATATTCTCCTAACATCCAATGTTTAAATCATATTTTTGGTAAGTATAACCATTATGTATTCTTTTTACAAAAATAGCAAGTTAAATAAAGATGTTTTACTCGCCTTCAATAGACAGGACAGTAATGCTTTTTCCTTTGGTTATCTTAAAATCACGCTCACCGCAAACGGGACAAACACCCTCGTTTTCGGTCAAAAGAAAAGAAGTTCCGCATTTGTTGCAGAGTCCTTCTCCCTTTTCATCATGAAGGAGAAGTGCGGCTTCATTTATTCTTTCGTATTTTCCTTTTACCTGGTTGAAGTACTTTCTTAAGTATTCACCGATGGCTGTGGACATCTCGCCCACTCCAACGGTTATGGTTTCAACCTTTTTCATGTCATTTTGTTTTGCAGTTTCTTCCGCCGTATTTGCAAGGCGCATAACCATGCTTAATTCGTGCATTTATTATTCCTTTACTTCTAATCGCCCAAATCTTCTATAATCCTCTCGGCGATGCGTTTTCTGGATGTACCGTTATCCATGGCAAGCTTTCCTATATAGCGATGGGCATCGCTCTCCGTCATTTTTTTGCGCTCTACCAAAAGAAGCTTCGCTCTGCTGACACAGCGTAACTCTTCCATTTTTTCCTCGACAGACACTATCTTTTTCTCGGCTTTTTTCAGCCTGTCTCTCGTTGCGGTCATAAATCTTATCGACTTATCGATGTAATTTGGGCTGGTAGGTTTGGTGACTGTTAATATACCATAATCCGCAACAGATTCCGCCACGTCGCTGTACATTTCCTGCGGAATAAGAATCATCACCGAAGCGCTCATCCTCTCTGCCACATCCAAAGCAAAGCTCTCTCCCGACTCGTCAGACAGAGGAGCATCTATGACCACAAGGTCATAATCCCTCTCCAATATCATTCGTCTGGCAAGAGAAATGCTTTTTCTCACATCAATGGTGATAAAGCCTACAAGGGATTTTTTCACGAATGCCGTAAACTGTTCCGAGGAAGATACTATCAATATGGAATGTTGTATATCTTTATCCCTCGACATATATTATCCCCTTGTGTATTCCTTTATTATCTCTTCCGGAACAATCTGTCTTACAAATTCGCTATGAGCGGCAATCTCAGCCGCTGCCTCTCTGGATCTTGGAAGATGTCCGTTCTCATCATCAAAAGCTTCCGGAAGCTCAAGTTTGTTTTCTATTCCGTAAAGTCCTGCATATATGAGCAAGGTGTAAACAAGGTAAGGGTTGCTTGCGGCATCCGGAGATCTGAGTTCAACTCTCGTATATCCTCTGTAGCTTCCGACATGCATAAGCTCCGAAGCTCCCTCGCTTGACCAGTCTATTCTGTCAGGTGCTGTGTCCTCTCCAAATCTCGTGTAGGAAGCATCCGTAGGATTTAAGAATATGGTAATGTCTTTTATCCTATCAAGGATTCCGGCAGCTGCATATTTAACAACATCCTCGCCGTCTTCGGTTACAGCATATACATTTATGTGATAACCGTTTCCCGGATGTCCAGGCAAAGGCATCGGAGAAAAGTCAGCAAAAAGTCCATAGCGGTCTGCTATAGTTCTCACTACCATTTTAAAGGTTGTCATATGGTCAGCCGCATTTACCGGCTTGCCGTAATGGAAACCTATCTCATTCTGTCCCGGTCCGCTTTCATGATGTGAGCGTTCAGGTGTGAGTCCCATCCTCTCTATGGTGAGGATAATTTCACGTCTCATGTTCTCGCATTTATCGAGAGGTGCAATATCCATGTAGCCCGCATTATCATACGGTATCTTTGTCGGATTTCCCTCATCGTCCTTCTTGAAAAGATAAAACTCACTCTCGGTTCCGAAACGGAATTCTATTCCCTTTGCTTTTGCAGCCTCCACAGCGTGTTTTAACATGCTTCTGGTATCAGATGTGTACTCCTTTCCGTCCGGAGTCACCACATCGCAGAACATTCGAAGAACCTTTCCGCTGTCAGGTCTCCAAGGAAGTATAGCCATGGTGTTCGGATTTGGTTTGAGATAAAGTTCTGCGCAACCGCAATCCCTGAAACCTGCTATTTTTTTGGCATTAATTGGAGCACCGAGCTCAAATGACTTCTTCAATTCATCCGGCAAAACGGAAATGTTTTTCTGCCTGCCGAAAGCGTCATGAAAAGCAAGACGTATGAATTTTACGTCCTCCTCCTCAATGTAATTCATCACTTCATCTACTGTGTAATCCATGGATATCCTCCCTTAAAAATTCT
>JAILLZ010000260.1 GCA_024692885.1 Lachnospiraceae bacterium
CACATCTATGGTCTCGTTCAGTTTTACTCCGTTTGCTTTGAGTCCTTTCTGGAATACAAACCAGTATACAAAGACAGTTACGATTGGCTGAACAAAGCCCCATACCACGCCAAGATACGATCCGGCAAATTTGGTTTTAAAATCATTTTTCGAAAGACGACCGATGAGCTTCAAGTTTGCTCCTAGCGAGTTCTCCTGCTCTGTGCCTCTTGAAATTCTCACCGGCCCTGTATTCTTACCAGACAATAATATGTCTCCTTGTTTAAATATTATTCTGCCTTAATGCATTTTCCGTTTTTTGCAACGTAGTCTGAAAGTCCGCCCCATACCTTATCCTTGTCGGAAAGTGTAAGGTCTGCCTCTGTCATTCCTTCAGGCATAGGCCAATCGATTCCTATCTCTGCATCCTTCCAGAGAAGTCCGCCCTCATCGTTTGGATGATAGAAATCTGTTACCTTGTAGCAGAACTCAGCATAATCAGAGAGAACGATGAAACCGTGAGCAAATCCCTTTGGAATAAAGAACTGTTTTTTGTTCTCAGCTGAAAGTGTGACACCGAACCATTTTCCGAATGTCTTTGATCCTTCTCTAAGGTCTACTGCAACATCAAATACTTCTCCGTTTACCACGCGGACAAGCTTGTCCTGTGGGAAGTTGATCTGGAAATGAAGTCCTCTTAAAACTCCTTTTTTTGATGCTGACTGATTGTCCTGTACGAATGTGCTGTCTATTCCTGCTGCTGCGAAATCGTTGTAGTTGTATGTCTCCATGAAGTATCCGCGTGAATCGCCGAATACCTGTGGCTCTATAACCTTAAGTCCTTCGATTCCGTTGCAGTTATCTGTGACTGTTATTTTTCCCATTTTTAAAGGTCCTCTTATCTTTATTTATTAAAGTCCGTTTACGATATCCATAAGATACTTGCCGTAGTCTGTCTTAAGAAGCGGCTGAGCAAGTTTCTCAAGCTGTGCCTTATCGATAAATCCTCTCTTGTATGCAATCTCCTCGATGCAGGAAATGTAAAGTCCCTGTCTCTTCTGGAAAGCATATACGAAATCTGCTGCTGAGAGGAGCATGTCGTGGTTTCCTGTATCAAGCCATGCAAATCCTCTTCCGAGTGTCTCCACTGAAAGTGTACCTTTCTCGAGATAAGCATTGTTTACGGAAGTGATTTCTATCTCTCCTCTAGCTGAAGGTTTTACATTTTTTGCAATCTCAACAACGCTGTTGTCGTAGAAATAAAGTCCGGGAACAGCATAGTTGCTCTTTGGATGCTCAGGCTTTTCCTCGATGGAAAGTGCCTTTCCGTTTTCATCGAATTCTACTACACCGTACTCTCTAGGATCTCTTACGTAGTATCCGAAGATAGTAGCTCCACCCTCTTTTTCTGTACGGTCTGCAGCGCTCTTTAATACTTTTGAGAAGCTCTGTCCATAGAAGATGTTATCTCCAAGAACAAGTGCCACAGAATCGTTTCCGATGAATTTTTCTCCGATTATAAATGCATCAGCAAGTCCTCTAGGGCTCTCCTGAACTGCATATTCAAAATGCATTCCAAGCTGCTCTCCTGTTCCGAAAAGCTCTTCAAATACAGGAAGATCTCTCGGTGTGGAAATGATGAGCACCTCACGGATGCCTGCAAGCATAAGTGTTGAAAGCGGATAGTAAATCATCGGCTTGTCATATACAGGCATAATCTGCTTACTAACTGCTTTTGTTAACGGATATAATCTTGTACCGGAACCTCCGGCAAGTATGATTCCCTTCATAGTGCACCTCTCTTTAGGGTTACTTTTTATCTGTTGTTGTACATTGACTCGTAATATTTCTGATAATCACCTGAAGTAACGTTCTTCATCCAGTCTTCATGCTCGAAGAACCATGCGATAGTCTTCTTGATTCCCTCTGCGAACATTGTCTCAGGCTCCCAGCCTATCTCAGCCTTGATTTTATCAGGAGCGATAGCGTATCTGATATCGTGACCCTTTCTGTCCTCAACATATGTGATGAGATCCTCTGAAATGTTTGCTCTTCTAGGATCATTTTCAGGAAGCATCTCTTTTAATGTGTCAAGGATGATGTGAATGATCTCGATATTTCTCTTCTCGTTGTGACCACCGATGTTGTATGTCTCACCGAGCTTTCCTTTTTCCTGAACCA
>JAILLZ010000005.1 GCA_024692885.1 Lachnospiraceae bacterium
ATGCGGTTCAATCTGTCGGAGAAAAGATGTCAAAGGCAGGACTGAATACGGTTATGGGTATCCTTACTGTGTTCTTTGTACTTATTCTTATTTCTCTTATCATTTTCTGCTTCAAGTTGATTCCTTTGATTCTCGGCGGATCAAAGAAACCGGTTAACAAAGCACCTGAAAAAGCACCTGCAGCTTCTGCAGCACCAGTTTCAGGATCTGAACAGACAGCACAGAATGATACAGAGCTTGTTGCCGTTATCGCTGCTGCGGTTGCCGCTGCAACAGGAACATCAACAGACAGCTTTGTTGTTCGTTCAATTAAGAGAAGATAGTTATCATACAGGAGGATATTTTTAATGAAAAGTTATACTATTACAGTAAACGGAAATGTATATGATGTTACAGTTGAAGAGACAGGAGCAGCTCCAAGTGCAGCACCTGTAAGAAGAGCAGCTGCCGCACCGGCAGCCGCAGCACCGGCACCAGCTGCTAAGCCGGCAGGTGGAGCAGGAAGCGTTGTTGTAGACGCAAAGGCTGCAGGAAAAGTATTTAAGATTGAAGCTAAGGTAGGAGATACTCTTAAGAGAGGAGATACAATCCTCGTTCTTGAAGTTATGAAGATGGAGACACCTGTTGTTGCTCCTGAAGACGGAACAGTAGCTTCTATCGACGTAGCAGTTGGAGATATGGTAGAGTCAGGAACTACACTCGCTACTTTGAACTAATTTTTGGGAGGTTTCAATTATGTCATATGTTACAGACACGATGAGCAACCTCCTTCATCAGACAGCATTCTTTAACCTTACTTGGGGAAACTATCTGATGATAGCAATCGCCTGTGTATTCCTTTACCTGGCAATTGCAAAAGAGTACGAACCGTTGCTTCTCGTACCGATTGCTTTCGGTATGTTGCTTGTAAATATCTATCCGGATATCATCGCATCTCCTGAAGAGACAAGCAACGGAGTCGGAGGATTGCTTTATTATTTCTATACATTGGATGAATGGTCTATACTTCCTTCGCTTATTTTCCTTGGCGTAGGAGCTATGACTGACTTTGGACCGCTTATTGCGAACCCGATAAGCTTCCTTTTGGGAGCTGCAGCTCAGTTCGGTATTTTCGCAGCTTATCTTATTGCCATCCTTCTCGGATTCAACGATAAGGCAGCCGCAGCCGTTTCAATCATCGGTGGAGCAGACGGACCAACATCTATTTTCCTTGCAGGAAAACTTGGCCAGACAGGTCTGATGGGACCTATCGCAGTGGCAGCTTACTCATACATGTCACTCGTTCCTATCATCCAGCCTCCTATCATGAAGGCGCTTACAACTAAGGAAGAGAGAGCAATCAAGATGGACAGCTTAAGACCTGTTTCAAAACTTGAGAAGATTCTTTTCCCTATTATCGTTACAATTATTGTATGTTTGATTCTTCCTACAACAGCACCACTTGTTGGTATGCTCATGTTAGGAAATCTCTTCCGTGAGAGTGGAGTTGTTCGTCAGCTTCAGGAGACAGCAAGTAATGCACTTATGTATATCGTAGTTATTCTTCTCGGAACATCCGTAGGAGCATCTACAAGTGCAGAAGCTTTCCTTAACCTCAGCACAATTAAGATCGTTATCCTCGGTCTTGTTGCTTTTGCTTTCGGAACAGCTGCCGGAGTTCTTTTTGGTAAGGTTCTTTGCAAAATTACGGGAGGAAAGATCAATCCACTTATCGGTTCTGCCGGAGTATCTGCCGTGCCTATGGCTGCCAGAGTTTCGCAGAAAGTTGGTGCAGAGGAAGATCCTACAAACTTCCTTCTCATGCACGCTATGGGACCGAACGTTGCCGGAGTTATCGGTACTGCAGTAGCAGCCGGTATATTCATGGCTATCTTCGGAATCTAATGAAAACTGACAGGTTCAGTTATTCAATAAATAATAACAAAATTTACACGACTGCATAGTCGGTTATATAGGAGGAATAAAATGGCAGAGGCAGTTAAAAAGCCGGTTAAAATTACAGAGACTATCCTGCGTGATGCGCATCAGTCATTGATTGCCACAAGAATGACAACTGAGCAGATGCTTCCTATCATTGATAAAATGGATCAGGTTGGATACAACGCCGTTGAGTGTTGGGGTGGTGCTACATTTGATGCTTCACTCAGATTCCTTAAGGAAGATCCATGGGAGAGACTCAGAAAACTTAAAGCAGGATTCAAGAATACAAAGCTTCAGATGCTTTTCAGAGGTCAGAACATCCTTGGATACAGACCTTATTCAGATGATGTGGTAGAGTACTTCGTTCAGAAGTCTATCGCAAACGGAATCGATATCATCAGAATCTTCGATTGCTTGAATGATATCAGAAACCTTCAGACAGCCGTTACTGCATGTAACAAAGAAGGCGGACACTCACAGGTAGCTCTTTCATACACATTGGGAGATGCTTACACACTCGATTACTGGATGAACATTTCAAAGAGAATCGAGGAGATGGGTGCACAGTCTATCTGTATCAAGGATATGGCTGGTCTTCTTACTCCATACAGAGCAGAAGAGCTTGTTAAAGCACTTAAGTCAGCAACAAAGCTTCCTATCGAGCTTCATACTCACTACACATCAGGTGTTGCTTCAATGTCACTTCTCAAGGCAATTGAAGCAGGATGCGATATCGTAGATACAGCTATTTCACCATTCGCTCTTGGAACAAGCCAGCCTGCAACAGAGGTTATGGTTGAGACATTCAAGGGTACAGAGTATGATACAGGACTTGATCTTAAACTCTTGAAGGAGATCGCTGATTACTTCAGACCACTCAGAGAAGAGGCTCTTGCTTCAGGACTTTTGAATCCAAAGGTTCTCGGAGTAGATATTCAGACACTTCTTTATCAGGTACCTGGTGGAATGCTTTCAAACATGGTATCTCAGCTTAAAGAGCAGAATGCTGAAGATAAATATCAGGAAGTTCTCGAGGAGATTCCTAGAGTTCGTGAAGATCTTGGTGAGCCACCACTCGTTACACCTTCATCACAGATCGTTGGTACACAGGCTGTATTCAACGTACTTATGGGTGAGAGATACAAGGTTGCTACAAAGGAGACAAAGGACGTACTTCTCGGAAAATACGGACAGACAGTTAAGCCTTTCAATCCTGAGATCGTAGACAAGGTTCTCGGAGAAGATAAGAAGAATGCAATCACATGTAGATATGCAGATCTTCTTGAGCCGGAGCTTTCTAAGCTTGAAGAGGAAATGAAGCAGTACAAACAGCAGGATGAGGATGTGCTTTCATATGCATTGTTCCCACAGGTTGCTATGGACTTCTTCAAATACAGAGAAGCTCAGCAGAAGAAAGTTGATGCTACGGTAGCAGACACTACAAACGGAGCTTATCCTGTATAATAAATCGAAATAATTCTGGTTAACAGATTGATTTGATTTAGATAATATGAATGAAAAATGTCATGGATTTTTAGTCCATGACATTTTTTTGTCTTTTTTTTATTTTTAATATGTGCTAATATTTAATACAAGCGTTTTAAACATTATTGGTTTATATAGGGCGGGGGAGTATTTATGGTTGAAACAAACAATCTTTCGGCAAGGATGAATGCAAAATATTCAAAGATGAGTAAAGGGCAGAAAAAACTTACTGCATACATCAGCGAAAACTATGATGAGGCTGCATTCCTTACCGCATCAAGAATGGGAGAGATAGTTGGAGTCAGCGAATCTACAGTTGTAAGATTTGCCTCTTTCCTTGGATACAAGGGCTATCCGCAATTTATGGAAGCTATGGGTGATATAGTAAAGGGAAGACTTGCGCAGTCTGAAAAGCCTGAGACTATCACAAGAAGAGCTTCAGACGATAAATTGTTTTCTACTTTTTTCAAGAATGACATTCAAAATCTCAAAGAGACAATGAGATACATCGGTGACGAGAACTTCAACAATGCGGTTGAAGTGTTGTGTAAAGCCAACAGAATCTATGTTATCGGTCTTGGAGATAATGGCCTTCTGGCTGAATATTTCAGTAAGCTTATGCTTAAAATTACAAGCGAAGTTAAGCTTATAAAGCATTCTGATATATCAGGCCTTTTCGGTCAGCTTTTGGATATAAATGAAGGTGATGCAGTTGTTGCGGTTAGCATGAAACCATATTCAATGAAGACTTTGAAGGCTCTTGAGTATGCCAACGACAGACATGCGATGATTGTCACAATTACAGACACATTGCTTTCACCGGTGAACCTTTATTCTTCGTGCAATCTTGCCGTTTCTTCGGATATGTCGGATATCATGGGCTCAATAACCAGTGGATGCGCCCTGATTCAGGCTTTGTTCCTCTCTGTTCAGCGAAGGAATTCGGCCAGATTCAACAGAAGAACGGAAGAACTTGAAGGCGTTTTGGAAGAGTATCAGCTTGTAGATGATGAGGCTCTTGGATTCGCGGAATAAATCGGAGTTATATTAATGAAAAAAATAGCTGTAATCGGTGGTGGCCCTGCGGGCATGATAGCTGCATATGCCGCTGCCCAAACAGACAAATCGAGTGAAGTCACTCTTATAGAAAAAAACGAAAAACTTGGGAAAAAGCTGTTTATCACGGGAAAAGGCAGATGTAATGTTACGAACGCATCTGACATTGAAACCATGATGAACAATGTTGTGTCAAACAGAGATTTTCTTTACAGTGCTTTTTATACCTTTGACAATGAAGCGCTCATGTCTTTGATTGAGGCAAACGGAACCAAGCTTAAAACCGAGAGAGGAAACAGAGTTTTTCCAGTTTCGGATCATTCTTCGGACATAATAAAGGCTTTAAAAAACGCATTGGATAAGGCCGGCGTTAAAGTTTTACTCAACACGACAGTGGACGATATTGAGACCGAAGACGGTGTTGCAAAGGGCTTATGGATAACAGATTCAAAGAACAAAAGACGATTTGAAGACTTTGATTGCATAATTGTTGCTACCGGCGGCCTTTCTTATCCGGTTACAGGCTCGGACGGAGACGGATTCAGGTTTGCGGATAAAGTGGGACATACCAAAAAGGAATGCGTTCCGGCTTTGGTGCCTATTGAAACCGAAGAAGAATATGTGAAGGATATGCAGGGACTCTCTCTGAAGAACGTCGAAGTAACCATAAAAGATGGAAAAAAGACTCTCTACAGTGATTTCGGGGAGATGCTTTTCACTCATTTCGGAGTGAGCGGACCATTGATTCTCAGCGCATCTTCCGTTGTCGGAAGAACTCTTAAGAAAAAGAATCTTCAGATGTATATAGATTTAAAACCGGCTGTTTCCGAGGATACCTTGGACAAAAGATTTTTAAATATTATAGAAGAGAATAAGAATAAGCAGCTAAAAAACAGCCTTAACGGACTTCTTCCGGGAAAGATGCTTGCTGTTTACATGAATCTTCTTGGCATTGATACGGAAAAACAGATGAATTCCGTAACGAAGGAAGAACGAAAGAAAATGATTTCTTTACTCAAGGCTTTTCCGCTGACACTTGTTTCTCTTAGAGGTTTCAATGAAGCCATAATTACATCAGGCGGAATTAGCGTAAAAGAGGTTAATCCTTCAACAATGGAATCAAAACTAGTAAAGAATCTTTATTTTGCAGGGGAGATGCTGGATTTGGATGCATTCACCGGAGGTTTCAACTTGCAGATTGCGTGGTCTACGGGATATCTTGCCGGAATTTCAGCTGCGGAATGATTGCTTTAGCAATAAAAAAGCGATAAATATATAAAGAAAATTTTCGCATAAATTGAGGAGAGCACAAATGAATATAGCAATAGACGGACCTGCAGGAGCAGGAAAAAGCACAATAGCAAAGAAACTTGCGAAAGATTTAGGTTATATATATGTAGATACCGGTGCAATGTACAGAGCAATGGCTTTGTTCTTTATAAACAGTGGTGTTGATCTTAATGATGAAAAAGCCGTTTCTTCAAAATGTGACGAAGTAAAAATAGATATAACATATGAAGACAATACACAGCAGGTAATTTTAAACGGTGAGAATGTCACTGGAAAGATAAGAGCAGAGGAAGTCGGAAACGCAGCAAGTGTGACAAGTGTATATAAAGCAGTGAGAGAGAAACTTGTTCTTTTACAGCGTGACATGGCTTCAAGATGTGATGTTGTCATGGACGGAAGAGATATCGGTACAGCTGTCCTTCCAAATGCAAAGCTTAAAGTTTACCTTACAGCAAGCTCAACAATCAGAGCAAAAAGAAGAGCACTTGAACTTGAAGAGAAAGGCTTAAATGCAGATGTAGACAAAATAAAGGCAGATATCGAGGAGCGCGACATGAGAGATATGTCACGTGAGATTTCTCCTTTGACCCAGGCTGAAGATGCTGTTTTGGTAGATTCATCCGAAATGGGAATTGATGAAGTTGTAGACGCTATAAAAAAATTAGTGGAAAGCAGAGCATAATATGGAAGTAATTCTTGCGGAGAACGCCGGTTTTTGCTTTGGAGTAAAAAGGGCGGTTGAGACAGTTTACAATGAAATAGAGAAAAACAAATCGAATGTCTATACATACGGTCCGATTATCCATAACGAACAGGTCGTAAAAGACCTCGAGGAAAAAGGCGTAAAGGCCATTGATGACATAAATGTTCTAAAAAAATGTGAAAAAGGAACAGTTGTCATCAGATCGCACGGTGTGGGAGAGGATGTTTACAAGGAACTCGAAGACAACGGTTTTGAGATTGTTGATGCCACCTGTCCTTTTGTAAAGAAGATACATAAGGCGGTAAAGGAGTATTCAAGCAAGGGATATCAGATTATTATCACCGGAAATCCGGACCATCCGGAGGTTCAGGGCATAATCGGCT
Organism: Lachnospiraceae bacterium; assembly: GCA_024692885.1. Taxonomy (GTDB): domain Bacteria; phylum Bacillota; class Clostridia; order Lachnospirales; family Lachnospiraceae; genus JAILHT01. The sequence continues at coordinate 6,838 of JAILLZ010000005.1, forward strand.
GGGGCGATAAAGACAAGATTACAGTCATTCAAAACGCTGAAGATGCACACAGTTTAAGCTTTCCAAAAGGCACTGATGTATGCATAGTTTCGCAAACAACTTTCAATCATAATAAATTTCAAGATTTAGTTGAAATTGTAGATAAAAAAGGGTACAATAAGTTTGTTTTAAATACAATCTGCAATGCTACAGAAGTGCGCCAAAAAGAGGCAGCCAAGGTTTCGTCAAAGGTTGACGCAATGATTGTCATCGGCGGAAAAAATAGCTCAAACACGCAGAAGTTATTTGAAATATGTAAAAATGAATGTGAAAATACTTACTATATACAGACACTTGATGACTTGAGTATCCGGGACACCGGCAACATTAGTAACGTAGGTATTACCGCAGGGGCATCAACCCCAAACAATATTATTGAGGAGGTTCAAAAGTATGTCAGAAATGAGCTTTGAACAAATGTTAGAAGAGTCTTTTAAGACAATTAGAAATGGGGAGGTCGTTGAAGGTACTGTTATCGATGTTAAGCCGGATGAGATTATCTTAAACATAGGATATAAGTCAGATGGAATCGTTACACGTAACGAATATACTAATGAACCAAATGTAGACCTCACCACAGTTGTTTCTGTTGGAGATACAATGGAGACAAAAGTTATAAAGGTAAATGATGGTGAAGGACAGGTTCTTCTTTCATACAAGAGACTTGCAGCTGAGAAGGGCAGCAAGAAGCTTGAGGAAGCATTTGAGAACCACACAGTTCTTCAGGCTAAGGTTTCACAGGTATTAAACGGTGGACTTGGCGTAGTAATCGATGAGACAAGAGTTTTCATTCCTGCAAGCCTTGTTTCAGATGTATTTGAGAAAGATTTAAACAAATATAAAGATCAGGAGATCGAATTCGTTATCACAGAGTTCAATCCTCGCCGCAGAAGAATCATAGGAGACAGAAAGCAGCTTCTTGTTGCAAGAAAAGAAGAGCTTCAGAAAGAACTTTTCTCTCGTATCCAGATTGGAGATATCATCGAGGGAACAATCAAGAATGTTACAGATTTCGGTGCATTCGTAGATCTTGGCGGAGCAGATGGTCTTCTTCATATCTCTGAGATGTCTTGGGGACGTATTGAAAGCCCTAAGAAGGTATTCAAGGTTGGTGACAAGGTAAGAGTATTTATCAAAGACATCAACGATACAAAGATTGCATTAAGCTGCAAATTCCCTGATGAGAATCCATGGAATGAAGCTGATGGAAAATTTGCTGTTGGAACAGTAGTAAAGGGAAAAGTTGCAAGAATGACTGATTTCGGTGCATTCGTAGA
>JAILLZ010000017.1 GCA_024692885.1 Lachnospiraceae bacterium
TGCATGTCTGATAAATACAGTTCCGTCTCCTGTGCTCACTTCCAGAGGAAATTCAAGCGCATTATAGAAGAAATTGTCATCTTTTTTGATGTGCAGGTAATGATTGTAAACCTCATAAGCGGGTTTGTCGTCAATCTCATAGACAACGTGACCTACTGATTTGGTGACTTTAAGCGGATAGCCAATCGGTTTCCATCCAAATATTCTGTTTGCCTGTATATGGAATTCTTTTCCGCTGCTAATTACGCATACTGAGCCGGTAGTACTGATTGGGGCATCATTTGCAAAGACAAAAGCCTTGTTCACATCATCGCCCACAGCAACGCCACCGAAAATCAAAATATTTTCAGGCAAAGCGTCGATAACTTTACCCGCTGGCTCCATTATTTCATAGGACGCAGCAGTAATTATTTCGATTGATTTTAAATCAGGAATTCTATTTACATATTCCAACAGAGTTGTGGTGTCATATGTTTCAGGCTGTTCGTAGGTTGTCACAACTTGAATTTTTGTATCCGGATCTTCGAATACAGATGCGGTAATAATGATGTCAGTATCATTGATTTTACCGTCGAAAATTGTACCTGTTGAGGTGCATCCGATGACAAGCGTGTCGGGAGCGTTTGTACGGATAATCGCTCTGATACGCTCTAAGATTTCAAGTCTGTCAGGATAATCATAAGGAATATATACGCGGAAAATGGCAGTATAATTGTTTGATGTAATATCTCGGTTCCAAAGCGAGATTATCTCTTCAAATCTATCATTAAATGTTGTATGCAGTAATTTCATCCCGAATCCTCCGCACATAAGAATTGGCAAATAGAATCATTATAATTATTGTAGTCTTATACAAGACTAAATACAATTCAAAAACGGCACTAATGATATATGCTATATTCTAATAGTTAAGAGGGTGCGAAAGTGGGGTAGTGCTGTTATAATATCAACATAAGCTAATAGCAGAATAGGATAATAAGGATGGAAATTAAGAGATATAAACTACAGTTCTACGGCTCTGTGCAGGGTGTTGGTTTTCGATATACAGCAAATCATGCTGCAAATATGTACGGGCTGACAGGATATGTTAAAAATGAATATGATGGATCGGTCTCATGCGAAGTTCAGGGAGATTCGGATTCAATTGAAGCATTTATAAAAACTTTGAACAATGGCAGATATATTGATATATCTCATGTGGATAAGACCGTCATACCCGTGATAGAGGATGAAAGAAGTTTTGACATAAGGTATTGATAGTATATTGGTAAAGAGGGAAAAATGGAAAAAGAATTGAAATGGGCTGTTCTTGGAACAGGAGTAATTGCAAATGAAATGGCGATGGGACTTCAGAAAATGGGGAAGTCGCTTTATGCGGTGGCAAATCGTACACATGAAAAAGGAGTCGCATTTGCTAAAAAGTATGGAATCGAAAAAGTATATTCATCAATAGATGAGATGTTTGAGGACGAAGAGGTAGATATCATCTACATCACAACTCCCCACAACACACACTATGGGTTCATGAAAAAAGCCCTGGAAAGCGGCAAACACATTTTGGTTGAGAAATCCATCACTTTGAATTCTTCGGAATTAAATGAAATGGTAGACCTGGCAAACAAAAAGGGGCTGGTACTTGCAGAGGCGATGACTATCTGGCATATGCCACTGTATAAGGAACTCTGGAAAATAATTGAAAGTGGCGAGCTCGGAAAAGTCCAGATGATTACGGTAAATTTCGGAAGTTTCAAGGATTACGATATGAGCAACAGGTTTTTCAATCGCAATCTCGCGGGTGGAGCAATGCTTGATATAGGAGTATACGCATTAAGCATTGTTCGAAGCTTCATGGAAGAAAAACCGGAAAAACTCATGAGTCAGTGGAGAAAAGCGCCAACCGGAGTTGATGAGCAGGCAACCGTTTTATTGCAGAATGATAAGGGGCAGATGGCCACTGTAGCGCTTTCTTTGCATTCTAAACAGCCAAAGCGCGCAATGATAAGCTGCGAAAAAGGCTATATAGAGATAATGGAGTATCCTCGTTCAGACAAGGCCGTGATTACAGATGCAGCGACAGGGGAAAAGAGAGAAATCACAGCAGGAAAAATGTCTGAAGCTTTGTACTACGAGCTAATGGATATGGAAAACGCAGTCAATAACAGAGATGCTTCGGAAATGAAGCTTGGTTTTACCGTGGATGTTATGGATATGATGACTGCTTTAAGAAGCGAGTGGGGATTAAAATATCCTGAGGAAGAGTAGTATAGAAGGAACTATATGAGTCCCTTATCTCGCGTTTATTAAACGCATTACCTGCTCTGTGGTGTCAGCCAGGTTTTTCTTGGCATTATCTGTATTCATCGCGTTTTCAAGTGTAGTTATACCCCTCACTATTGGGAAGAAGGCATCAATTCCGTTCTCGTTGCAGGCTGTGGCCTCCGGTGTAACGCCACCGGCAAACGCAATAACTGTCTTTGAATATTTCTTGGCCAGTCTTGCCACTCCGATTGGTGCCTTGCCCATTGCGGTCTGAAAATCAAGCATTCCCTCACCTGTTACAACTATATCTGCATCCTTCACATAATCTTCGAGTTTTGTTTCCTCCAATACTATGTTAATTCCGGGTTTTAAAACAGCATCGGTGAATGTAAGGAATGCAAATCCCATCCCTCCTGCTGCTCCTGTGCCCGGATACTCGGCATCTGCCTTTTGGTATTTTTCTTTTGCAAGTGCCGCATAAGAACCAAGCCACTCATCCATATCCTCAATCATGGCCGGCGTTGCGCCTTTCTGATGTCCATACACAGCGCTGCATCCTTCACTTCCGCATAACGGATTTGTAACATCGCAGGCAACCATGAATTTACATTCTTTGAGAGCCGGTAACACATCCTCATCCGTTATTTCCTCAAGCTCTTTTAGTCCCTTTGCACCGCGATCTATCTGTTTCCCATCTTTATCCAGAAAACCATAACCCAGTGCCTGAAGCATTCCTACGCCGCCATCATTTGTGGCACTTCCCCCAATGCCTACGATAAATCTTCTGCAGCCTTTTTCTATTGCATCTTTTATTACTTCACCCACGCCATAGGTTGTGGCATCAAGTGGATTGAGTTCATTTCTTGGTGCTAATGTAATTCCTGCTGCTCCGCTCATCTCGATAACAGCGGTCTTAGTTTCCCTGATGATTCCATATGCACATTCAACCGGCTTACCAAACGGGCCCGTAACGCACACTGTTTCTCTAGTTCCGTTCATCCCTTCAATTAGGGCATCAACAGTACCCTCGCCGCCGTCTGCGAGTGGTCTCACCATTACCTCAGCCGCCGGGAATACTCTTTTTACGCCCTCGGCTACGGCATTTCCTGCCTC
>JAILLZ010000113.1 GCA_024692885.1 Lachnospiraceae bacterium
TAGCCGGAATAATAGCTGTTGATTTTGACGCAGAATGGTTTCAGGGTGAAGTTCGACATTTATATGCCATCGTTGCGAGCTTTATACTTTTTGCCTTAATCAGCAGTGTTATCCTCGCAATTGCTATCGCCTTCCAGTACAGAAGATTTTTTGCAAACCTGATGAATAAGATGAACAGCCTGGCTTCGGGAATTGACACGCTTATTCATGAGGCTGATATGGGCTATGAAAGTGATGACTATATGTCATTGGTTCATGTAGATGACGATAAAGGTGAAAGGGTGATTATCGGCATCGCGCATGATATTTGCGAAGTTTTTGGAGAAAAGCGCGTATCCAGAGTGGGTGGAGATGAGTTTGTAGTCATTCTTGATGAAACGGATTTTGAAGATAAAATCAAGGCTTTGAAAGACATTATAAATCGAAAAAGTGCTGAAGCCACTGCTAAGCATAATGCAAAAGCAGATGTGGGACTATCTGTCTGATATGCCGTCTATGACCCTGATAAAGACAGAACATATTCAGAAGTTTTTCATAAGGCAGATAATGCCATGTATGCAGACAAGAGAAAATTTTACGAGACTCATGAGGACCGAAGAAAAAGAGGATAGATGCTAATGCCTTGTTGACATGCCATTTTAGAAGATTTACAATAATCTGCGATTGTGATGCAATTTATGTAAAGGGGCGGACAGCAATGAGCAATTTGTTTTCAGATAAAAAAACAAGAATCATATCGGGCATTATGGTTTTTGTAATGCTCATATTTTTGCTGTTTGCCTCTTTTTTCGTGGCTATTGAGGCTCATCATGACTGTGTGGGAGAGGACTGCCCTATATGTACCTGCATAGAACAGTGCGAGAGCATAATGCAGAGTGCACATGATGGATTGCATGCACAGGTTTCTGTTTTACCTGTAGTAATATTTACATTATTATTCTTTTTATCCGGCTGTGCACTTACAGCGGATTCGCTTGTTTCCCAAAAAGTAAGATTAAACAATTGAATAATCTCTGATTAAGGGTGAACTATGTCATTTTGGGCATAAAGTGCGCCCTTTTTTTCGCATGTATTCTTTATCAAAAAATGTAAATGTGCTCTGTATAGGGGCACTGTATCTAATCGGAGGTTGTTTATTATGAAAAAAATACTTGTACTTATAATGTCTGCCGCTTTGATGGCAGGTAGTCTTTTGGCATGTGGAAGCAATGAGCCAAAAAGCGATGGTGAAGATAAATTACAGATAGTAACCACTATTTTCCCTGAATACGACTGGGTGATGAATATCCTCGGTGATAATGCAGAAAATGCTGAGGTTACCATGCTTTTAGACAACGGAGTGGACCTTCACAGCTATCAGCCTACCACTGATGACATATTAAAAATATCCACATGCGACATGTTTGTATACGTGGGCGGTGAGTCCGACGAGTGGGTGGAGGATGCCTTAAAGGAAGCAACAAACAAAGACATGGTAGTTATAAATCTTCTCGATGTTCTTGGAGATACCGTTAAGGAAGAAGAAGTCGTGGAAGGCATGCAGGGAGAAGATGAGGAGCATGAGCATGGAGAGTCAGATGCGGACGATGATGACGATGGAGATAAGGAGTCTGAGGAACACGAGGATGAAGAGGAGGAAGTCGAGTATGACGAGCACGTCTGGCTGTCTCTCAGAAACGCTGTCACCCTTGTTGAAAAAATATCAGATGAAATACAGAAAATAGACAATGAAAATGCTGATGCCTACAAGGCAAACACCACTGCTTATGTGGAAGAATTAAATGAGCTTGATAATAAATACAGTGATGTGGTTTCAAATGCTTCTGTAAAGACAGTTTTGTTTGGTGACAGATTCCCGTTCCGCTATCTCGTGGACGATTATAATCTGACTTACTATGCGGCTTTTGTGGGATGCTCGGCAGAGACAGAAGCAAGCTTTGAGACTATCACCTTCCTTGCAAACAAGGTTGATGAGCTCTCTTTGGGCACTGTTTTAACTATCGAAGGAACAGAGCATAAAATCGCTGAAACAATAGTGGAAAATACCTCAGACAAGAATATGCAGATACTCACCATGGATTCTTTACAGTCTACTACATCTGAGGATGTGAAAAACGGAACAACATACCTTGGAGTAATGGAAAAGAATCTTGAGGTACTTGGTGAAGCACTTAAGTAGGAGGAAATAACATGGCATACATCACTGTAAAGAATCTGTCTCTCGGATATGAGTCGCAGGTGATAGTGAGAGATTTGAATTTTTCGGTCTCAAAGGGAGATTATTTGTGCATAGTCGGAGAAAATGGCTCGGGGAAAAGTACGCTAATAAAGACGCTTTTACATCTGAAGGAACCTTTGGGAGGAGAGATAGTTTCAGGTGATGGGCTAAAGAAAAATGAAATAGGTTATCTGCCGCAGCAGACCGTAGTTCAGAGAGATTTTCCGGCATCAGTGAGAGAGATAGTGCTCTCGGGGTGTCAGGGCCGCTGCGGTATACGACCTTTTTATAATAAGGAGGAAAAGAGGCTTGCTTATAAAAACATGGAGCGCATGGGAATAGCAGGTCTTTGCAATTGCTCCTACAGGAATCTATCCGGTGGACAAAAACAGAGAGTTCTTCTTGCGAGGGCTCTCTGTGCCACAGGGAAGGTGGTTCTTTTGGATGAACCTGTTGCAGGACTTGACCCTCTGGTTACTGCGCAGATGTACGATCTCATTGCAGAGCTTAATAAAGAAGGAATTTCCATAATCATGATATCTCACGATATCGATGCGGCGCTAAAGTACGCAGATCATATTTTATACATGGGAGAGAAGGTTTTCTTTGGTACGAAGGAAGAATTTCTAAAGAGTGAGTTGGGAAGTGTGTTTGAAAAAAGCAAAAGAGGCGGTGAATGTTATCATGGATAAACTCATTTTGTATCTGGAATATCCTTTTGTCAGATATGCACTTATAGTAGGAGTGCTTATAGCTTTATGTTCATCTCTTTTGGGAGTGACACTTGTTCTTAAGCGGTTTTCATACATAGGAGACGGTTTGTCGCATGTGGCATTTGGAGCTATGGCTGTTGCTTCTGTGTTGAGATTTACTGATAAGATGATACTCATCCTTCCTGTCACTGTGATTAGCGCTGTGCTTTTACTCAAATCCGGACAGGATGCAAAAATCAAGGGCGACGCAGCCATAGCCATGATTTCAGTCGGTGCGCTTGCTTTTGGATATCTGCTCATGAATATTTTTTCCACCTCGTCAAATCTTACCGGAGATGTTTGCTCCACATTGTTTGGTTCGACATCCATACTCACGCTCACAAGGGAGGAAGTGGCCGTCTGTGCTGCTTTGTCGGTGGTCGTGGTTTTGATATTTGTGTTCTTTTACAACAAGATTTTTGCCGTGACATTTGACGAAGATTTTTCAAAGGCGATTGGGACCAGGGCAAATGTCTACAATCTGATGATTGCTGTGGTTATCGCTGTGATAATAGTGCTTGCCATGAATCTGGTCGGCTCGCTTTTAATCTCTGCTCTGGTTATATTTCCGGCTTTGTCCGCGATGAGGTTGTTTAACAATTTTAAAGCTGTCACAATATTTTCGGCAGTGCTTTCCGTTGTATGTGCTACGACAGGAATAGTGGTTGCTATCCTTGCTGGAACGCCTGTAGGTTCCACGATAGTGGCTGTAGATGTGGTAGCTTTTTTCCTTTGCTACGCAGTGGGAATGATCACGGGAGGAGCATCTAAATGAAGTTTAAAAAGACAGTGAGATTGATAGTTGTTTTATCTCTGGTACTTGTTATTTCTGCCTGCGGAGCGAAGGATAAGAAGCAGCAAAATAAAGATGAAGCGGTTACTGAGGAATCAGAAACAATAGAGGATCCAGAAATAATAGATGATCCAGAAATAATAGATGATTCAGACTATTCAGAAGACACGGAATTGCAGGATATGGAAAAGGTGACTACCGGTGCAAGTGGTGGTGTGGATGTGGATCTTTCAGCAATGTCCAGCACCATGGTTTATTCTGAAGTTTTCAACATGATGGTTGATCCGGATTCGTACGAGGGGAAAACAGTCAGAATGCGAGGAATGTATGTCGAGTACTTGGATGAAAGCACGGGAAATAAATACTACGCATGCGTCATTATGGATGCAACTGCGTGTTGTTCGCAGGGCATTGAGTTTGAGTTAACAGACGATTACATGTACCCGGATGATTATCCAACAGCGGATGATGAGATATGCGTGATCGGTATATTTGAAACCTACATGGAGGGAGAATACAAGTATTGCACTCTGAAAAACGCGCATCTGGAATAATTAAATTCACTTTAATGTATTAAGAATAATGATTTCATTCGATCAAGCACCTTTTGATACATATTTTCATCGGTGGCGTCTTTATCGGATCTGAGCATTGAGCCGATACTTACTTTCAGTGTCATCTTGTTGCCATCCAGCTCTTTTATGGATTCAACAGCTTCTTTTAATTGAAGGCATATTTCATCCACTTCGGATTGATTGCTTGTATACATGAGCAATGCAAAATCAGAATGAATCATTCTGGATATAGCGCATTTGTCTTTTGTGACCTTCAGCATTTCTTCGCCCATACGATGCAAGACTTTTTTGATAAATTCTTCCCCGTAGTCTGCAGTTAGTCTGGCATGCTTTTCGTCTCTGAGGATAATAAGTGCGAAGTCACGATCGTATTCATGGTAGTTAAAGGCATAATCTACCAAGGCGTCCATGAAGCCCTTGTTATTCATCAAACCTGTAACAGCGTCGGTTTTTTTGACATTATAAAAAGAGTCTATTCGGGATAGTTCCTCGTCCACATCGAAGAAATATCCTATCAGACCTACAATTTCATTTCCATCATATATAGGAGCCTTGAAACAAATGATACTGTGAACGACTCCTTTGACGATGCAGTTCCCCGGAACACCGCGTATTATTGCTCCTTTTGAAAGAACATCGAGTTCATCGTCTCTGTATACCTTACCGTCGGTATGCCAGCCCATGTCCTCGTCATCTTTTCCTAAAATATCATCAATAGTAAAACCGTAGAAGTCCAAGAACGACTTGCTGGCACCTAAAAATCTCCTGTTTTTATCCTTCCAGAAGAATTTGAGATGGGAAGTGAAGACGACATTTCGCCACATTTCAGCGTACATCTTTTCGTCTTCGGATTTTAATCCGTAATCACTCGAATTGTGGAGTTGTTGAATCCTGCTAAGGATGGTTTCGGTATCGTCCGGCGTGGATTTTGTGCAGATGAGGAATTCTTTGTCTTCCGTATCCGGAAGTGACATGATGGATATGCCCTTCCACTGATAATTGCCGTCATCCTGCTTGATCCTGAACATATTTTCAATATAGCCCTTGGAACTGCTTTTTATACGGTCGTTAAGTGTAGACCAATCGCAGAAAGCTTCGAACTTCTTTACATCGGCCTGAGCAACAAATTCCTCCTTGAATTTTTGTATACGGGCGTTAAGGTCGGTGTCTTCACCTGACATTTTTTTTATATAACGGAATCCGCCTACCAACGGACGAATCATGTTTCGTGAAGGATTAATTTGGGCCACAGTGTCAAACAAGTGGTTAATTTCTTTTAAGTTGGATTCTATGTTGTTTCGTGTTTTGACATCGGAATCCAAGGAAATGTTGCGGATGGAACTTATAATGATATGATCTCCGGCATTTTCAGCAATCTCTTTTCCGGTAAGACAAAAAATGTTCCCGTTATAAGTGAAATAGAAGGTCTCAAGGTTTTTGCTGCGGTTAATGGTATCCGCAAACTCCTTGATTGTTGCAGAAAAATGAGATTGCGAATTGAATATAATCTGATTTATCAATTCAAGATCATAGGTTCTGTTAAAAACTTGTTTTTTATAGATATCATTCATGAACAGAGTTCTGAAAACTCCGTTGTTATCTTCAAAAATGGCGAGAGGCTCATCGGTACGTTTTGCGCTGAAACTTGCAACGTCGTAGAAATGGCGCCACTGTCTTTTTTCAATCTCTATACCTGATTTCTCCATGTGTGCAAAGAAATCGTTTATAGGCATAGGTTTACCATAGAAATAGCCCTGCAGCCTGCCGCAACCGATTTCTTTTAGAAATTCAACCTGTTCTTTGGTTTCCACACCCTCCGACAGAGTCATGATATTTATTTCTTTTGCCATGGTGATGGTCGACGTAATTATTGACTTTGATTTGTCATTAAGAGAACGAAGAAACTCCATATCAAGTTTAAGCGTATCAAACTGATAATCTTTGAGCAGGGTGAGAGAAGAGTAACCGCTTCCGAAGTCATCCATCCAAACCTCATAGCCGGCGCTTCTAAAGCGTTCTATCATTGTGGACATGAAATCTGCATCGGAAACAATCATGCTTTCTGTAATTTCGACATGAATGTAGTCTCTTGGTACGTCATATTTTTCCGCGGCATCCTCCAATACTTTGAGCATGTCAGTGGATTTTAAATCAGCCCTCGAAAAATTGATTGATACCGGAACGGCATCAAGACCATTGTGGATGCGCTCTGATATATCAGAGCAGACCTGTCTTACCATAAAACAATCCAACTTGTGGATTTGTCCACTCTTCTCAAGAGCATCAATAAACATATTTGGAGTGAGAAATCCCATTTTGGGATCTTCCCATCTGGCAAGTGACTCGGCACCGCAAAGTTGTCCTGTGAGCGTACGAACTACAGGTTGGTAATATACTTTAATCCAACCGTTTTCCAATGCGTTTTCGAGATTAGCGATTACGTATTCCGTGATGGTATTACTATCCTGACAGTTACCGTTTACAGTTGCCATGAGCATTATCTCCACGTGTGTTTACAGTTATATCTAATTATAACACAAGATGGGATTTTTGGGCTATTTCCAGGTGTTTATCTGCAACTGGAAAATTTTTTGAAAAATTTTAGATGTAACCA
>JAILLZ010000190.1 GCA_024692885.1 Lachnospiraceae bacterium
CAAAGGGATATACGGAGGAAAAAGAGCAAAGCAAAAGGAAAATACGTGTGTATTCATCAGCAGCATACAGTGGAAAGGCAAATGTGTTTAAAAGACTTATGAAAAATGAGATGACCGGGATTACAAGAAGGATTTTTGGAAGAAGTCGTAGAGAAGAAACATATTCTTTGCCGGATAGAGTCTCATTTGTGGCTGAACCTGAGGATAAAACATATGAATGTGAGGAAAAGACAGTTCTTTTGGGAGCCGACACGGATTCCATCGTGGGGAGACTAATTTACAGAGGATATGAGGATGAGGAAAGCTTCGTAATAGACAAGGATGAGTATGTGGTAGGAAGTTCTCAAAAAGCCGATGGTGTTCTTAAAAATCCAACCGTGAGCAGACTGCATGCCAGGATAGAAAAAACTGATGACATATACATTCTGTCAGATCTGAATTCTAAAAACGGAACAACTTTAAACGGGGAAGAAATCCCATATAAGGAAAGGCAGGTATTAAAGAAAAATGATACAATAAGATTTGCAGATTGCGAGTACTTGTTTATATAATGCATAGACAGGATTACTGAGCAAATAATTAATCGAAGGAACATAAACATTATGGAAGCAGTCTTTAATGACAATCAGGATAATGGCAAAAAACGGATAGAGTTCGTAAAAGAACACTTTGTGATGGTTGCGTTGGTTGTGGTCAACGTGGCGGTTTGGCTCTATCTGGAAATGGGAGGCTATACTGAGGATGCTAGCTATATGTATCTTCATGGAGCCATGTGTCCCGGAGCATTGGAAGACGGCGGAGAGAGATGGCGTGTCGTCACTGCCATGTTTCTTCATTTTGGGATAGAACATCTTATTAATAATATGCTTCTTTTGACAGTGTTGGCTTACAGACTTGAGCCAGTGGTCGGTCACATAGGATTGGCTATAATATACTTTGTTTCCGGAATAGTCGGAAACATTGTATCTTATATTGCCATGATGAGCAGTGGAGACTATTCAATATCTGCCGGAGCAAGCGGAGCAGTTTTTGGTGTGATGGGGGCTTTGATTCCTGTTTTACTGATATTTCGTGGAAAGATGAAGAATCTGAACTTAAAAGGTGTTCTGATAATGATTGGGTTAAGCCTTTATTATGGTTTTACGGTCACGGGAGTAGATAATATATGTCATATTACAGGGCTTCTGACAGGGATTTTGCTTGGCACTATAATAGGTAAAGTAATTGATTTTATCCGTAAAAATCAATATACTTAAAAATGATATGTAAAAATCCGGAAAGGGAACCATATGAAGGTAAATATATATTACGGCGGAAGAGGAATATTGGATGATCCGACTCTTTACGTTTTGAAAAAAATGGAACAGGTACTTGAAGAACTTCGAGTGACTGTCGAGAGATATAATATTTATGAGAGAAAGAATGAGATTGCATTGCTTCCGCAGACCTTTAAGGATTGCGACGCTGTAATTCTCGCTACAACAGTGGAGTGGCTTGGAATTGGCGGATATATGCAGCAGTTTTTGGATGCCTGCTGGATGTATGCTGACAAAGAGAATCTGTCGGGAATCTATATGTTGCCGGTTGTCATGTCGACCACTTATGGAGAGCGAGAAGGTGTGCTGACACTTGAAAATGCCTGGGAGATTCTGGGCGGTCAGCTCTGCAGCGGTATATGCGGATATGTGGACGATCTCCTTTCCTTTGAGATGAATAAAGAGTATACGCTTATCATAGAGAAGAAGGCGGAAAACCTATACAGAACCATATCCCAGAAGATAAAGTGTCTTCCGACAAGTAACCAGGCTGTAAAGCAGAGTGTACTGCGCACACAGTCGCTGGATCTCACTCCGCAGGAGAGCGAGCAGCTTTCTAAATATGTATCCAATGATACTTATGTTGAGACGCAGAAAAAAGATATTGAGGAGTTGGCTTCTTTGTTCCGCGACAGGATGGAAAAAAATGTTTCCGATGAGGAATCATCCTATGTACGCGAGCTGATGAATCATTTTAACGGACAGCCGGATTTCAGTGCCAGTTATTTCCTGAAACTGAAAGGACTGGACAAGGGACTTGTTATCAGAATTGACGGTGATGAACTTAACTGTTCTTACGGTATAGATGAAAACGTGGATGTTTACGGAAGACTGACTGAGGACACAATGGATGATATTGTGGCCGGAAGGATGACATTCCAGAGAGCATTCATGACGGGAGATATGACCGCAAAGGGTAATTTTAAGACGCTTAGAATGCTCGACACGGTATTTCAGTTTGCATAAAAACTGTTCCTGTAAATCAATTCAATAGCGAGGTGTGAAAACATGAAAGACGATTGTATTTTTTGTAAACTTGCAAACGGAGTCATTCCGACAAATTCGATATATGAAGATGATGACTTTAAGGTAATACTTGATGCTTCACCTGCAACAAAAGGTCATGCACTTATTCTTCCAAAGGAGCATTATGACGATATGTATGCTCTTCCTGAGGAAAAAGCTGCTTCTGTTATAAAACTTGCAAAAAAGCTTATGACTCATATGACAAATGTGCTAAAATGTGATGGCTTTAATATAGTTCAGAACAACGGAACTGCAGCAGGTCAGACTGTTTTCCATTTCCACATGCATCTGATTCCAAGATACAATGATGATGGCGGAGATGAGAAGTTTGGCTGGACACATGAGGATGTGGATACAGAAGAGCAGAGTAAACTCTGTGAATTATTGAAGACTAAGTAGAGTTGAGAGGATATATATAACATGAGTAACAAAGGAAAGTATTACATTACAACTGCCATAGCGTATGCTTCAGGTAAACCGCATATCGGAAATACATATGAGGCTGTTCTTGCAGATGCAATTGCCAGATACAGACGTGCAGAAGGCTATGAAGTATTTCTTCAGACCGGTACAGATGAGCATGGTCAGAAGATACAGGAAAAAGCGGAAGCAATCGGAATAACACCAAAGGAATATGTTGATAAGGTTGCCGGTGAGATAAAAGGAATATGGGACCTAGTAGGAACATCTTATAACAGATTTATCAGAACTACAGATGAAGATCACGAGA
>JAILLZ010000248.1 GCA_024692885.1 Lachnospiraceae bacterium
GACCTTGGAGCGTCCGGAGCTGCCTATGCAACTGTAATAGGGCAGTTTGTAAGCACGGTATTTGCAATCCTTTTCCTAAAGAGAGCAAACCTTGGATTTACATTTCACAGACATAATTTTAAACCGATAAAGCAGATTATAGGCGAGATTTTCTTAGTTGGTGGACCTATAGCGGTTCAGGACGGGCTTATTCAGATATCGTTTATGATAATCACCGTAATAGCCAACATGAGAGGCCTGACAGATGCAGCCTCAGTCGGAATAGTGGAAAAGATTATAAGCTTTATGTTCCTTGTGCCTTCCGCATTGCTTTCCTCGATTTCGGCTATAACAGCTCAAAATATGGGAGCAGGAAAGATAAAGAGAGCAAATACATCGCTTCGATACGGCCTGATCTTTGTGGTAAGCTATGGTCTTGTGATGGCATTTATATGTCAGCTCATACCGCAAAATGTTGTTTCGATTTTCACCAGGGACGAAGCAGTCATGGCGGCCGGAGCGAGATATCTCATGTCATATTCATTTGATACGGCAATAGCGGGCATACATTTTTGCTTCAGCGGATATTTCACCGGACGAGGAAAATCCATTGTTTCGTTCATTCACAACATGTTATCCGTAATCCTGGTTCGAATTCCTGGAGCGTACTTGGCAAGTATGTGGTTTCCGGAGGACCTTTTCCCAATGGGAATGGCGGCACCGCTCGGATCGGCCTTGTCCGCTGCAATATGCATAGGTTTCTATATGGTTATAAAGAAAAATGACAAGAAATCATCTTATCTGTAATTACTAATAATCTTTAGATGTGGAGAAAGATATGAAAACAAAGATAAAAAGATTGTTTTTGACCTTGGTTGGTGTAATCCTTTGCTCGGCGAGTGTGGGCCTGTTTCAGCTTGTAGCCTTTGGTGTAGACCCGTTTCAATGCTTTGCCATGGGAACACATATACCTTTTTCAAAGGTGCTGAATTACGGTACTTATTATATGATTCTGTCGGTGGTATTTTTGGTGGCTGATTTGTTTTTGGACAGACATTATATAGGACTAGCAACATTTATAAATTTATTTTTGACCGGCTATATCGTTGATTTCAGTTACAAGATTCTTTCTGTAAATCTTACTGATTTGAATATGATTTCCAGAATTTTGTTCCTATTGATTGCCATAGTGATTATGTGCTTTGGTTCTTCCATGTACTACACAGGAGATCTTGGTGTATCGGTGTATGATGCAATTTCTCTTTCACTGGCAGACAAAAAGCTTAAACTAAAGGGAAGAGTGGTTCCGTTTAAGTTTATCAGAGTGGTCAGTGACTTAATATGCGTCATAATAGGATTTCTCTTTGGAAAAATGCCGGGAATAGGAACAGTCATCACAGCATTTTTCATGGGCCCGCTTATTGATTATTTCAATGTGCATATTATGAGGCCTTTCCTTCATGGAAAGAACGCAGAAGAGGGAGCCGGGCAGGAATAAAATAGAGTAGCAGAAAAAGTGAAGATAAAAAGAATCAGGCAGCTTTGCGCTGCCTGATTCTTGTTTTTAACTCAAATCATCTTATTTGATGAATGTGTAAAGGCTATAGAATCCACCCATATTAGAAATATAATTGGTAGTATTTGTATTTGCAGTACCACCTTTGCTTGAAAGGGTCTTATATGTGAACTCGTAATATGGCTTGCCATCATCATCAGTTTTCTTTTCAATCTTCTTTATATCAGTGTATCCACCGGTTTTCTTATCCTTATAGAAAACATATACTCTTGTCTCTTTGAACATTCTGGTAGATACTCTGTTTGTTGACGATGTATAGCTAGTATACTGTGAAGAGTAGCTGCTACTATATTCTGACTTATATGCGTAAGCACCAAATGTAACAGTCTTATTGTTTTTTACTAATTTATAAACTTCGTTTCCGTCCTTATCATATGTCATAACGATGATATCTTTGATAGCATACCCGTCACCCATTGAGACAGAAAGTTTGCCTTTCTTTCCACTGAGCTGATCCTTTATTTTGGAAGTGTAAGAATATGTCTTATCATCCGCAACGTTTCGGGTGTATTCATAAGAAGCGTTTCCAAGAGATATCTTTTTTACAACAGGAGTAGTACCTGTAACTATTACTTTTCTTGTTACTTCTTTTTCGCCATATTCACGTCCCTGATAAAGAAGAGCGCCTGTGGAATCCAGTGTTGCCTTAACATAAGAATCTTCATCATCACTATATGCATAAATTGCACCGGCAGCATTCTCATAGTAAGAATTACCATTTACATCAGATTTCCATGTGAATCCGGCAGATGTTGTTTGCTTTCCGGTAAGATTATCTGTTGTAGTAAGTGTATAATCTGATGTTGCGTATCTAAAACTATAACTGTACTTATTGTAGTATGTTTTATATTTTACAGTATAAGTTCCTGCTTTTTTAAACTCTATTGAATAAGATTTTGTCTTTAAGTATTTTTTTGCTATGTTTCCTGCTGTATAAGCAACATCGACATATCCAAAGCCCTGCTTATCGGTAGCTGTCTGAGTTACTGTAACAGCCTTTTTTAATGTCTTGTCTTTCTTTACTTTGGAAGGCGATTTTTTGTTGATAGTAATATCTGTTATTCCGGAATAACTCTGTGAGTTATAAATAACTGTTCTTGTAGTTTCTTTTGCTGTAGCGGTTGCTGCCTTGACATTTGAAGGAACTAAAAGGCAACCTACAGCTAAAACTAATGACAAAAACAGGGCAATTATTCTTTTAGATTTTTTCATAATCATGTCCCCCTATTACTGTATTAAAGTAAATGTGCTTCCGTTTCCGTTTGTGTAGAAATCAGGATTTGACTGTTTTTTGTTAGGATATGTCATAACATATTTAACTGCCGGTTTGCCGTTTTCATCCTTACCAACACTGTATGTGTATGCAAATCCGGTATAAGTATTCTTATATGAAACATATACATGTGTATATTTCTTAGGAGCGTTGTAAGTATAGTTTCCATCTTCGCTCTTATAAGAATATTTTGATTTTGAAAGAGTTATCTTTTTGCCGTTTTTATATGCCTTGTAGGTATACTCACCTTTTTTGTTTGTGGAAGCAACAACCAAACCAGTAATCTTGTAATTACTGTTTGTTGATACTGTTAACTTTCCTGATTTTCCAGATACGTTGTAATTATACGTATTTGAATATGTATATCCGTCGCCATCATTTGTAATTGAATAAGTCTCTATGGTTTTTGATCCAAACTTGATTGATTTTATGTGGTTAGAATTGTCAACAACTCTAACATTTAATGTGTATTTTTTGCCATCAACAGAAAAAGTGACTTTGTAATTTCCAGGTTTTTTTGAATAGAGAGAAATATGGTAACTACTGTATGATGGATCTGTGTCACTGGTATATCCTGTACAAGTATAATTATTAGTGTATGTTTTTTTTAGCTTCAAATCCTTGCTGCTTGATTTTAAATCTTTTAAAACAGCGCTAGAATTGTTAATTTCAATTGAGAAGGTTGACTGTGAATAAGTTTCCATAAAAAACTTTTTGTTGGAAACTTCTTGATATGTAGTATTTCCTTCAGAATCTGTTACTGGGTAACTATAAGAGTTGTAATAAACTTCTGCGGCTTTCGTCGGTACCGCCGGGACGCAGATCAATGCCAGTGCGAATAACATGGTCATAAGTCCCAATAATTTGGTAGGTATTTTTTTCATAACCTAGTCCCCTTTCTTTTATATAGTTTCGTTTTTTAAAGAAACGCATTGTTATTATACTATCATTTCTAAAAAAATGGTACCGAATTTTGAAAATTATGTTATAGAAAATGCTAAATATTGCAAATTATTGAATTTTTAACACAATAATTTTCGACTGCCGGTTCATTGCAAACATCTGTTTGTTTTATTAAAATAGTAGGGTAAGCAATAAATCAAGGGGGATAACCAATGTCCGTACAGTTTGTATTGGGTAGTTCCGGAAGCGGAAAATCTTATTATATATACAACAAGATAGTCGAAGAGTCATATCAGAATATGCGTAAACAGTTTTTGGTCGTTGTGCCGGAGCAGTTTACCATGCAGACTCAGAGGACGCTTGTTTCATTACATAAGAATCACAGCATTCAAAATATAGACATATTGAGCTTTGAAAGACTGGCATACCGCATATTTGATGAATTGGGAGTGAAGTGCGACAACGTTTTGGAGGAGTCGGGAAAACAGCTTCTTATAAAAAAGGTTGCCGAAGAAAAAAAGGACGAGCTCTCGATTCTAAAGAAGAATATCACGAGAACAGGATACGTGTCTGAACTGAAATCTCTTATATCGGAGCTTATGCAGTACGGCATAAAGCCTGAGGATATAGATAACCTGAAAAACGATTCGTCAGGCATGCTTTCACATAAGCTGTCTGATGTATCTGTCATTTATAAAGCGTTCCTCGAGGAACTTGAGGGAAGCTTCATAACTTCTGAGGAGATTCTTTCACTTCTAATATCAGTAGCGCATAAGTCAAAGATACTAAAAGACTCATGTATAGTATTCGACGGGTACACCGGCTTTACCCCGGTTCAGAAAGAGCTTATCGCAGAACTTTTGCCTCTTTCTTCCGAGGTGTATTTTACTGCGGATATTGATAAATTGGAGGGCTTTTATGACAAGGAAAACCATGAACCGGTGGTTACTGAAGTGAAATACATAAAAGAGCACGATCTTTTTGCCATGAGTAAAACCATGATTATTCAGATTTTTAATATGGCAAAAACAGCGGACACAGAGTGGCGTGATCCGGTATTTTTTGACGGAAGCAAAGGAAGACTTACGGGCTCTGACGAACTCGCGTTTTTGGAGAAGCATTTATTCAGAAACGACAATTGCACGTTTGACAGTAAACCGGAAAACATTAGTCTTTTGTCTGCGAAGAATCCGGTGGAAGAGCTTAAGGCCACCGCCGGAGTTATTTCACGTCTGGTGCGGGATGAAGGGATGAGATACAAAGACATAGCGATAGTCTGCGGAAATGTCGACACGTATTCTCCTTATTTAAAGGATGTATTCTCAAAATACGATATACCTGTATTTATGGATGAAAAACGGGAACTCTTAAAGCATCCTTTTGTGGAATACTTAAGAGCGCTTATGGACATGTTGGATAGGAATTTCACCTACGATACGGTTTTTAGATTCCTAAGAAGCGGTTTTTCCGTGATCGAGGACAGTGAATGCGATTTGCTGGATAATTATGTTCGTGCTACCGGTATAAAAGGTAAAAAAGGTTGGAGCACGGAGTTTGACTATATGCCGAAGGATCTCTCTATGGAACTCGATTACATAGAGAATCTAAGGTTGATATTTGCGGATGATATAATGCCTTTAAATGAAGCGCTGAAGAAAAAGGGCGTTACAGTAGAGGAGAGATGTAAAGCATTAATAGACTATCTTGAGCAGTCCGGATGCGAGGAAAAGCTGCTTGAGAGAAAAGCTTATTTTGAGAAGGAACAGGATTTAAAACGTGCTGACGAATACGGTCAGATATATGGAATAGTCACAGCGCTTCTCGAAAAGATGATAAATCTCATAGGTAGCTCAAAGATGCCTTTCAGAGATTTTACCGAGCTTATGGATGCGGCAATGGAATCCTCTAAAATCGGTATCATCCCGCCGGGATACGACAGAGTGGTGGTCGGAGACATCGAAAGAACCAGATTAAACGATGTAAAGGCTTTGTTTTTGCTTGGTGCAAATGATGGAAATATTCCAAGGTTAAATGCCGGAGGCGGAATCATTTCAGAGGCGGAAAGAGAAGTAATTAAGGAACATGATATAGAGCTTGCTCCGTCTGAGAGAGAGCAGGCATTTATGCAGAAGTTCTATCTTTACATGGTACTTACAAAGCCTTCGGAGAGACTTTATGTATCCTATTACAGAGTTGGAATGGACGGAAAGCCGGAGAGAAGGTCATATCTTATAGGCGCACTTGAAGGACTTTTTAAAGCGATAAGAGTTACAAACATCGAGACTGACGGTGATAGCCTTGGTCTTCTTACGAATGATGGTTTGCATGAGGAGATTGCATCGAGACTGTCTGGCACTTTAGGCAAATTTGATTCGGAGTTTGTATCCGCTGCAATTAAGTGGCAGAAAAACAACAACGAAGAAGGATATGCCAGACTGATGAAACTTCTCAAGGCCGCAACGGAAGAATACAAGGCAATGCCGCTTCCTGCCGAGGCTGTAAAAGGCATATATGGTGAGAAACTGTATGGTTCAATAACGAGACTTGAGAGATTTGCAGCCTGTGAATACGCGCATTTTCTTATGTACGGTCTAAAACTTCGCGAGAGAGAGGAGCTCTCATATGGCGGCCTGGATATGGGAAACATAGTTCATGCTTCCCTGGAAAGATATGCGCAGTTTTTGAAAAACAACAATATCAGATGGCGCGAAGTTTCCGATGAAGTTTCGGATAGGTTTCTTGCTGAAGCATTGGAAGAAGCAATAAATGAAAATTACAATCCGGCTATTTTTGAGGACGCAAGATCAAAGTACACCTTGAAACGTATTGAGAGATATCTTAGACGTACCGTAAAAGTCATTAAAGATCAGGTAAGGGCCGGCAGATTTGAGCCTACTGATTTTGAAAAACGATTTGAGACACAGTACGGAGTGACAAATATTGTGGGAAAAATCGACCGAATAGACACTGCGGAAATCGACGGAGAAATCTATATAAATGTAATAGATTACAAGACCGGCGCTGCAAGCCTTTCTCTTAATTCCGTTTTTGCCGGGGAGCAGCTTCAGCTTGCCACCTACATGATAATGGCTCTGAAAATGTACAGTGAAAGATTCCCTGAGAAAAACGTAAGACCGGGCGGCTTGTTTTACTATCATGTGAAGGATGACATGATAGACGGAACTTTGGAGATGGACGCGGAATCAGTGCAGAAGAGCATAGAGAAGGCATGCAGACTTTCGGGATTATATAATGATTCGCCGGCTTACTACAACAATATGGATTTTGGACTGAGAGAGTGCGGTTTTGATTCAAATGTAATAAAGGCGAACACCAAAAAGGACGGTACTCTTTCAAGCAGGTCTGATGCTATGCCTGAAGAAAAAATGAAAGAACTCTTGGATTTTGTAGATTCCGAGATAAAAAGTCTGTCAGACGAGATTTACATGGGAAATATAGCTGTAAATCCTACAACAGACGGGCGTGATAAAACCGCATGTACATATTGCTCCATGAAATCGGTTTGCGGTTTTGATGTGAGACGTAAAGGGTACGAATACAAAACATTGAAAAATGAAACTATTTCAGAAGAGGTAAGGAATGGGGATTAATTTTACCAACGAACAGAAAAGAGTAATAGAATTAAGGGATTGCAACATACTTGTTTCGGCAGCGGCAGGTTCAGGTAAAACCGCTGTTCTTGTCGAGCGCATCATTCAAAAGATTCTCGATAAGAGAAATCCTGCCGATATAGACAGGTTTCTGATAGTCACCTTCACCAATGCAGCAGCAGCGGAGATGAGGGAGAGAATCGGTGTCGCGATAGAGAAGGAGTTGCAGAAAGACCCTTCAAACGAGAATCTTTTGAAACAGTCCGTCCTTGTACACAAGGCACAGATATGTACAATAGACAGCTTTTGCCTTGACGTTATCAGAAATGAATTCAACAGAATAGATCTTGATCCGGGCTTTAGGATTGCGGACGAGGAGGAGATAAAACTCATTATTTCCGACGTATTGGATGCTGTTCTCACAGAGGCATACGAGGAAGCTGATGAAGATTTCCTGAGTCTTGTGGAAGCTGTGACACCCGGAAAAAACGACAGTGCTTTAAAGGCACTTATTGAGGATTTGTATAGTAAGGCTGAGAGCCAGCCGTGGCCGAAAAAATGGCTGCAAACCGATGCTGTGGTTTCATATGAGTGTGAAACGGTAGATGATATAGAGAACTCTGTGTGGTTTAAGCAGTACATGGAAGACTTGAAGCTCGAATTTGAGACCGCATTGGGTAACTTTAAGATGTGTAAAAAGCTTGGAAGTTTGCCTGAGGCAAAGCATCTTAATGACCTTTCCGTCGCAGAATTTGCCGATATCGAGGACATGTACAACACCGACGATTTTGAAAAACTGCGCTTGAAGGCAGTGGATTATAAGTTTGCAACCCTTCCAAGGTGTCCAAAGGACATGGATAAAGAGTTGCACGAGCAGTATAAGGAGTACAGAGAAAAGGGAAAGAAATTTTTCCAGAGTATACAGAAATCTTTGAAGAACAGTGATTTAACTGCAACCCTTGAGATGATAAAGGACACCAGAGAGCTGATACATACTCTGGCTAAAATCACTATTAAATTCATTGATGCAATGGCTGCCGAAAAAAGAGACAGAGGCATAGTTGATTTTGGAGATGTGGAGCATTTTGCACTGGATATTTTTCTTGACGAAGAGACGGGAAAGCCAACCGAGACAGCGATGGAATATGCTAAGCGCTACGATGAGATAATGATAGATGAGTATCAGGATTCAAACATGCTTCAGGAATATATTCTCAATGCGATTTCGGGAGCAAACGAAGGCAAAAAGCATATGTTTATGGTTGGAGACGTCAAGCAGAGTATCTATCGCTTCAGACAGGCCAGACCGGAACTTTTTGTAAGTAAATACAGCTCTTTTGAGGCAGATAACGGCGTGGATGAAGCCGGAAGGGATGTAAAGATAGAGCTTGATGCGAACTTCAGAAGCAGGAAAGATGTTCTTAGTTTCTCGAACGCAGTTTTTTCAAGAGTAATGAGACATGATGTGGGAAATGTCGAGTATGACGACAAAGCATCCTTAAAGTATGGTGCAAATTTTATCGATTCAAGAGAATTTGCGCCGGAGGTTTATGTTGCCTCATCGAAGGACGAAACGGCAAAGGCGGTTGGTTTGAAATCACCGGGTGAGATAGAGGGGGAAATAATAGCTGACAGAATAGAGACACTTCTGAATAAGAAAACAATGATAAATGCGAGGGAAGGCGAGGAAAAACAGCGTCTTCAATACAAAGATATCGTTGTTTTGTTCAGAGGATTCGGGCCTCATTCAAATGCTGTTGCAAAACAGTTGCGTTCCCACGGAATTCCGGTAACTGAGGTTTCAAAAAACGGTTATTTCAGCGCTCTGGAGATTCAGACACTGCTTAATCTCCTTAGAATCGTGGACAATCCAATGCAGGATATAGCACTAGCATCGGTAATGCATTCCAATATTTTTGACTTCAGCGATGAGGACATGGCTTTTATCAGAACTGCCTCCATTAATAACGAACCATTTTTTAATACTGTTCTTAATTTCGAAAACAGGGAGATAGATGAGGGACTTAAGCTTCGCTTGAAGCTCTTTTTGGAGATGATTGCGGAGTTTAGGGAGAAAGCCAAGGAATACACTATATATGAGCTCCTTCTCTATATTTTGAAAAAGACGGACTATCTGTCAATTGTTTCCGTCATGCCATATGGACAGCAGAGACGCTTAAATATAGAGATGCTTCTTGAGAAGGCAAAGAATTTTGAAAACACAAGTTTCAAGGGGCTTTTCAATTTTTTGAGATACATTGATAACCTTATAAAGTATCAGATCGACTCGGGCGAAGCGGATGCCTCGGGTGAGAATGACAACACGGTGAGATTCATAACCATTCATAAAAGTAAGGGACTGGAGTTTCCTGTTGTTTTCCTTGCGGGAATGGGAAGAGACATAAATAAAAAGGACAAATCCGGCACGGTGGTTTCGCATCCTTATCTTGGACTGGGAATGGATTATATCAATCCGGAGAAGAGAATAAAGTCCGACCTTCTTCTGTGTGATACTATAAGAAATCAGATTTTAAAAGAGAGCATGGGAGAGGAATTAAGAGTCCTTTACGTTGCCATGACACGTGCCAAGGAAAAGCTTATTATCACCGGATGTGTTAAGGATAACTTTGAAAATAAAATAATAAATTGGGACACGGACTCTAAGGAAAACCCTCTTTCATACAGCAAAAGGCTGGGTGCAGGAAGATTCTTCGACTATATTGTACCTGCGGCTTTGGCCCATGGCGGACGAAACATCGTAAAGTATGTGAATTTAAAGGATTTCTACACTGCACAGGCGGAAGAAAATACTGAAAAATTTGACGGAGTCAATGACATTTTTGACAGAGCCTTAAACCTGGATGAGTCTGATCCAAACTATAAAAAGCTGGGCGAATTATTTGGCTATGAGTATCCTTTCAAGGATGACATCAATATGAAGGTGAAATATTCGGTTTCCACTTTGAAACATCGCGAGATAGACAGATATGAGGAAACTCAGGCTGAGGAGAAGACCGCGAGATTATTCGACTTCGAAGAAAGCAGCATGGATAATGAAGGCATAGTAGAAATAGAATCAGAAGGGGAAGTAGAAGCTCATAGAAATCTTGAATCTAAGAAAAACAAAGAGACAACGAAGAATAGCGCTCCTTCCGTCAACCCGGGCGCTCTCAGAGGTACCGCAATGCACCGCGCCATGGAGTGCTTCAATATAAGACTTCTTGCCAATTCAGATGACAAGGCATCGCTCATTGATACAGAAATACTTAGATGCTTGGATGAAGGAATCTTGGATGAGGAGTATGTTCCTCTTTTAAACAAGCGTAAGCTCATGGGCTTCTATGAGTCTAACCTTGCGGGAAGAATGGCAAAGGCTGCGGAAGATGACAATCTGTTTACCGAAAAACCTTTTGTAATGGGATTGCCGGCAGGCGAAGTCGAGAACATGGGACGCGCAGACGGTGAAAAAATAGAAAATGTCGGATGTACAGACGATGGAAACAATGATAGCCTAAAATACACTGACATTGATGAAATGGTTCTCATTCAGGGTATAATAGATGCCTATTTTATCGAGGATAATGAGATAGTGGTACTTGACTACAAGACGGATAAAGTACAAAATAAAGAAGAATTAATCGGAAAATACAAGCTACAGCTTGAACTGTATGCAAAGGCCCTTGAAAGATCTTTTTCTTTGCCGGTCAAGCAATGCATATTATATTCATTTAGTCTTGGAAAGGAAATTAATCTCTGATGGAAGAATTTGATGAATTAGTATTGGATACTTTTCTTGAAAATCAGGACAAACTGTTTTCTGAAAGAGTTGCTTCATCCAGAGAAGAAGCGGAAGAGTTCCTAATGGACTGCCTTGCGGTAGTAGTGGACAGCTTAAGCGAAGTGAGGGAGTATCTCGATGAGTCCGGTATGGACGTTTCGGGAATGTCCGATGATGAGCTTACGGAAGCTTCCGAGGTTTTTCCGGTTGAGGACGGAAGATATCTAATAGTTGAAGGATAAGTTTTAATGTTTAATAAAAAATATATTCTTTCTGTGGCATCCATTGCCATGGCTGTGTTTTTGTCGGCCTGCAGCATAGGAAACAGGGAAGTTATCATAAAAAATAATGTCTTGAACCACAGTGTTTTTACAATTGGTGGTTTATCGATGTCCACCAACACGGCAAAGGTTTATCTCGCCGGTTTCAAGGAGGATTATGCCAAGGCCTATGGCATAGATATTTACGAGCAGAACTTCAAAACAAACGAGCTCAGCAACTATGTAAAGTCAGCAGCTCTTCAGGAAATGACACAGGTTGTCTGCCTCAATCTTATGGCAGAAGAGGCTGAGCTTACTTTGGAGGAATCCGAAAAAGAGAAGGCAAAAAATGCAGCCGCTGCATATTATGAGAGCCTTACAGATCAGGATAAGAGTTATATAGGCCTCAACGAAAGCGAAATTGTTTCCATGTACGAGGACTATGCTTTGGCTAAAAAGATGTATTCAAAGCTAATCGTAGATGTAGATAGTGAAGTGAGCGAAGATGAAGCCAGAGTTATGGTTGCAAAACAGATTTTCCTCACGGATACCGAGAAAGCTACCGAGGTGGTCACGAGACTTAATAACGGAGAAGATTTCTCCACAGTGGCAACAGCCTACAACGAGCAGGGCGAGATAGACATAAATATCAGTCGCGGAACTCTGCCGGATGAAGTAGTGGAAGCAGCCTTTGATCTGGATGAGGGTGAGTACACTTCCTGCATACAAACGGAAGACGGGTACTATTACATCTATTGCGTAACAAAATATGACGAAGCTCTTACAGCTGAAAACAAAGAGACCATTGTAGCCGAGAGAGAGCAGCAGGCCTTCGAGATCGTGTATGAGGAATATGAGTCCTCCAAGGAATCTGAACTCTATACCGATAACTGGGATGCCCTCGAGGTAAACGTAGACGGCGTGGATGCCAGCGGATTCTTCGCATTCTATGAGGAATACTTTTAAGTTTCATTGCGACAAGGCGTAATAAGTAATTGATATAGTGTGTAAAGTATAAAGCACCATCAGGTCAGTGAACTGATGGTGCTTTTGTATAACAGGCAGATTGTCTTCTTGCTAATAAAACTATAATTGTATTTCATAATGTAGGTTCCGCCGGTGTATATTTTTTGAGGACTTTCTCGCGACGTCGGTGCTTAGTGAGTGATATTATCACGAACTTAGCACCGTTACGTTAAGAGCAAAGCGAGAGCGTGTCCGAAAAAAAACATATACCGGCGGGACTGTATGTTTTAAAGAAACATATTTAGTTTTACTTCGCAAGAAGCATCATTATCTTATTGCTTCTCTCGATGAATTTGCTCATAGCCTCAGTTCCAAGTGGCTGGTTAGCAATAAGAGCAAGATCATAAAGCTGTTCACAGAACATCGGTACATTCTCTGAATCTTTGTTCTCAAGGATGTATTTCACAAGAGAGTTGTTTGCATTGAGTGTAAGAGTAACCTCAGCGGCAAACATGCTCATGTCCATATCCTGACCCATAGTGTACATTCTCATCATATCCTGCATACGTCTTCCTTCCTCGGAAAGAGTAACCATTGATGAGATGTTATCGTTCTTAAGAGCAACAACCTGAACATTGAGTTTATCGTTGTTTAAAGCTTTTCTGAATACTTCAGTGAGAGTAGTTGTAGACTCTGTAAGATCCTCTGAAGATTCATCCTTCTGAGAGTCATTTATGTCAGAGTCGATACGCATGAATTTGTATTTATCATTTCTTCTCTCAAGCTGTGTGATGAATGAAGTATCAATATTGTGGCTAAGGATTACGGCGTTCATTCCCTGCTCCTTAAACATATTGATGTACTGTCCCTGCTGAAGTACGTCAGTTACATAGTAAACTGTTGATCGTGTATCCTTTTCTTCCTCAGATGCATTATCTTTAGAAGTGCCATCGGCAGTCTTGTCAGAATCAGAAGCTGCTTCGTCGGTGTTCTCAGATGCAGCATCAGTATTTTCATCTTCAACCGGAGCAAGAAGCTCAGGAAGAGTGAGATACTTGTCGTTGATGTCCTTGAAGAGGATGAAATCATTCATTTTGTCGCAGAACTTCTCGTCCTTGAGGCAACCAAACTTGATGAATGGGCTGATGTCATCCCAGTATTTCTCGTATGATTCCTTGTCGGTCTTACACATTCCGATAAGCTTGTCAGCCACCTTCTTAGTAATGTACTCGGAAATCTTTGTTACAAATCCGTCGTTCTGAAGAGCACTTCTTGAAACGTTCAAAGGAAGATCCGGACAATCGATAACACCCTTTAAGAGCATTAAGAACTCAGGAATGACTTCCTTGATGTTGTCAGCGATAAATACCTGGTTGTTGTAAAGCTTGATGGTTCCCTCTATTGAGTCATACTCAGTGTTGATCTTAGGGAAGTAAAGGATCCCCTTGAGATTGAAAGGATAATCCATGTTGAGGTGAATCCAGAAAAGCGGCTCCTTGTAGTCGAGGAATACCTTGCGATAAAATGCCTTGTATTCGTCGTCTGTACACTCACTAGGAGTCTTCAGCCAGAGTGGGTTCTTGTCATTTAAAGGAACCGGTCTCTTTACGATTTTGAGTTTTTCTTTTCTAGGAGAAACTTCAACGACTTCTTTCTCGCCGTTTTCGTTTTCTTTCTCCTCGGTTTTTGCTTCCTCTACGATGGTCTCGATGACAGTATCTGTATCAAGCTTATCTTCAGGATCTATTTCCTCGTATTTGGTTTCCTCATTGGCTTTCTTGAGGAAGATGTCGTATGGCATGAAAGAACAGTATTTCTGAAGAACTTCTCTTGCTCTGTACTCGTTTGCGAATTCAAGTGAATCTTCATTCAAGAAGAGAGTGATGGTAGTTCCGACAGTCTCCTTGATTCCGTCAGACATATCAAACTCAGTTCCACCGTCACACTCCCAATGTACTGCGGAAGCATCTGACTTGTATGAAAGGGTATCAATGTGTACCTTGTCTGATACCATAAATGCAGAGTAGAAGCCAAGTCCGAAGTGACCGATAATCTGGTCATCATTTGCTTTGTCTTTGTATTTCTCGATGAAATCGGTAGCTCCAGAGAAAGCAATCTGATTGATGTATTCTTCAACTTCGTCTGCTGTCATTCCGAGACCGTTATCGGTAATCTTAATAGTCTTAGATTCAGGATCAACTTCGATTTCGAGCTTACCCTTGAAATCAGCCGGGAGAGAGTACTCGCCCATAATATCAAGCTTTTTAAGTTTAGTTATGGCGTCACAGCCGTTTGAAACCAACTCTCTGTAGAATATGTCATGGTCTGAGTAGAGCCATTTTTTAATAATAGGAAACAGATTTTCACTGTTTATTGAAAGACTTCCATGTTTGTTACTCACAGTAATTCACTCCTCTTTTATTCAAAATAAATAAGGCCTTTAAATCAGCCTATATCATAATAAGCCTGTAAAAATAGGAAGTCAATAAGAAA
>JAILLZ010000205.1 GCA_024692885.1 Lachnospiraceae bacterium
AGAGAATGAACAATGTAACAGAATATAGTATGATGACCTCGGTTTCTACCCTTTAATTCAAATAGGGAAATACAATATTAGTTTACAGACCGTGGCATATTTGTCACGGTTTTCTATTGCCTTTTTCGGGCGGATTTTCAACATACCAGGTCTCAATACTATTATAAAAAGTAACTCAACTTGATGAATGTAAATAATAGGAGACAAAGAATTGAATAACATAATTATCAGAAAAGAAACAAAGGAAGATTATTACAACACAGAATTGATGACAATGCGTGCCTTTTGGAATCTGCATGGACCGGGCTGCAATGAACATCTGCTGGTAAACAAGCTTCGCGGGGCCGATGAATATTTGCCCGAACTTAGCAGAGTCGCGGAATTGGATGGAAAGATTGTCGGCGCGATTTTTTACTCAAAGGCAAAGGTTGTTGATAGTGAAAAAGAATGGGAAGTGCTGACATTCGGTCCGCTTGCAGTGGAACCGACATGTTTTAGCATGGGAATAGGAGCAAGGCTTCTAAAAGAGACATTACCGCTTGCAAAAGCAGCAGGATACAAGGGAATAGTTATCTGCGGAGAGCCTGATTATTATCCAAAACATGGCTTTGTTACCTGCGATTATTTTGATATTCATCATCCGGCTTTTGGGAATTCCGAAGCATTTATGGCACTCCCATTAAATGAGGGTTTTGATGAGATACACGGTTATTTTTATGAAGCACCTATATTTGAGAAGTGCGAGGATGAAGACGAAATACAGGAATTCACAAAGGGATTTCCATATTACAAGCCTTTAGAATTGTCGTGTCAGTGGCTCAACGTAGAAAAGCTGGGCAGAATATCTGAGGTTAGTAAGAACAGTTATACTATTAAGTTCTGGGAGCAGGAGATACCTGCAAAATTAAAGGGAAGTTTTTACGGAGAAGAAGCAGACAAATTGCCGGTTGTCGGTGATTATGTCACATTTAAGTACAACAGACAGGGTGAGTCCACAATCCTTTCCGTATGTGAGAGATTAAGCTTTTTGCAGAGGCCGGATCAGGCTAAAACCGGAGTTATGCAGTATATGGTTGCGAACGTGGATTATACGTTTATAGTGACTTCTCTCAACGAAGATTACAGTTACAACCGAATTGCCAGATATGTGAGTGTTGCACTGCAGGGCGATTCGGTTCCGGTTGTGGTTTTGACCAAGTCTGATTTGTGCAGTAACCCCGGGCGATTCGTAAGGGAAGTGGAAAGCATTTCTGATAAAGTGCGAGTTCATGCCATTTCAGCCCTGTATGGGATTGGAGTAGATGAACTTCAGGAATACATGAAGTCCGGTGTTACTGTGTGTCTCATGGGCTCCTCAGGAGCAGGGAAGTCAACCTTATTAAATTCTTTTGCAGGGGAAGAAATAATGAGAACCTCAGAGATAAGAAAATCGGATTCCACAGGAAGACATACCACTACCCACAGGCAGTTAATTGAACTTCCTAACGGGGTATCCATAATTGATACTCCCGGTATGAGAGAAATTGGAATGGCCGGCACTGAACAGGGAATAGACAATACATTTTCAGATATCATTGCGCTGGAGAAGTGCTGTAAATTCAGTGATTGCAAGCATGATACAGAACCCGGATGTGCTGTGAAAGCTGCTATAGAAAGCGGAGAACTGTCTGAGGAAAGACTTTTTCTTTATAAATCTTTAAGTACAGAGAATGTCAGAAACTACGCCAAGAAAAAAGAAATATCAAAGTGGATTAAGGCTGCTAAGAAAAACAAACACTGATTAATGAAACAAAACAGGGAGGTCTTGTAACAACCTCCCTGAATACACTTATTGTTTTCTTCTCAAAAGGATTATGGAAATCAAAGTAGCATTTATAGCATGGAATGCAATACCTATGTAAAATGCAGGTGTATATGCTCCGGTGAAGTCAAAAAGGTAGCCTATAAGCGGCAGTGAGCAGGCTCCGCCGGTGCTCATAATGAAGCTTATTTTGGAAAATGCAGCTGCGTAGTTTTCGACGCCAAAGAATAATTTAACCAAAAGGGAAATACCTACGGCTCCGATTGCATAGACAGAACCATAGAGGAATGCTGCAAAAAGAAGCAGAGGCTTGCTCATCATACGGCCTCCGAGCGCTATCAAAAATAGGGCCAGTGCGTTAAGTCCCATCATTAGAAAGCATGAAAAGACCGTTCCTTTTTTATCGCTAATGAACCCTATAACCAGCTTCATAATGATATTTCCAACCATAATTACCGAGAGAAGAAGACCGCCGAAAGCAGCGCTCATTCCCAGACTCTGGGCATAGCCTGAGATGTGCTGGGATATGCCTGTTATGGAAGTGGAAAGAAGAGTCATGACTGACATGCAAAGGAAACTAACCGACAAAAACCGAAATGGTTTGGAAGGTTTGGTTTCTTTTTTTGTTGTCTCCTCTTTTACAAAGCCGTAAGGCATAAGTCCTTCGTCTTCCGGAGAGGTGTGAAAAGGAAGTATGACAGCAGGTAAAAGAAAGAAGGCGAGAATTCCTGCCTGCAGAAGGTAGGCGGATCTCCAACCGAAGTTTTCAATACATGTTGAAAGAAGAGGAGAGCAAAGTGCACCTGCAAGTCCGCTGAAACTCAAAGCTATACTTGTCACCTGCCCGTTACTTTTCATGAACCACTGATTTATTATGGTGGTAATGGATACATTTGCACAGAGTCCGGCACCGATACCTCTGATTATCGATAAAACATAAAAAGTCATCATGTGATTAGCAAAGCTCATGCCTGCAGTTGCTGCAACCATGAGTATGGTTCCGAAAATCACTATTGTTTTAATGGAAAACTTTTTAAAGACTCTTGGCATGAAAAGCGCTGTCACAGCGATTCCAAGAGATGTCAGTGTGGCATGAAGAGCGAAGGTGCCTCTTAGCACGCCAAAAGCTGTAGAAACCGGCGCGTAAAACACACCTGGAGTGTTTTGGCAGATGCCTATTGAAGCGGCTGCAAGGCCACACATTATGAGTATGATTTTTTTGTAGTTGTTTGTCATTTTTTGCCCCATTCTTTTTATATGTAACCATTTAATGCTGATAAAATATGCTTAGAATAATCATGTGTCATATTAAACCATTACTGACATGTTACTATCATACAATTAGTACAACCAAAACAAAAGCATTTTCCAAAGTGTGGAAAAGTAATATAATTATCGAGGGTAATATATATTGCCTGGAATCTTATAAACAAAGAGTTGAAATGTAAAAAGTAATGGTGGGAGAAAAAATGAAGAGAGTGCGAACAAAACTATTATTGATGAGCATACTTTTATTATGTTCATTAATAATCGGTAAAAATGAAAAAGTACTAGCGGATGATGTGCCGCAAGCGGATGAAATCTATGACAGTGATTGGTCAGGAACTCTGGAAATAACAGAGAACAAGACCATAAAACTTGTAA
>JAILLZ010000212.1 GCA_024692885.1 Lachnospiraceae bacterium
AAACATCAAGGATTGGCCAAAGATGAGTGCCCTTCCTGAGAATCTGTTACTCAAGGTTGTTTCCGAGATACATGATCCTGTTACAACAACTGACGAGCTCATTCCTTCGGGAGAGACTTCTTCATACAGATCAAATCCACTGGGACTTGCAGAATTTGCTCTTTCCAGAAAAGATCCGGAATATGTCGGAAGAGCAAAGGAAGTTCAGAAAGGACAGAAAGCTATCGAGGAGGGAGGAAACCCATACGAAGCATTGCCTGAAATTACCGACGTAATGAAGACGGTAAAGGCAAACTTTGCCGATGCGGAGAAAGACTTCGGAATCGGAAGTACAATATTTGCAGTAAAACCGGGAGACGGATCCGCCAGAGAACAGGCAGCCTCATGCCAGAAGGTATTGGGAGGCTGGGCAAATATCGCAAACGAGTATGCCACAAAGAGATACAGATCAAACCTTATCAACTGGGGAATGCTTCCGTTTGTGATAAAAGACGGAGACCTTCCGTTCAAGAACGGGGATTATATCTTTATTCCAAAGATTAAAACCGCCATTACTGAAAAGACCGATACCATAAAGGCTTATGTGGTAAAAGACGCTGCAACCCATGAGTTTGAAATGAAGCTGGGTGATCTGACAGATGACGAGAGAAGCATAATCTTAAAGGGATGCCTCATCAATTACAACAGAAAATAATATTTGTGGGAGAAGAAAGCTATGGGAGATAAAAAGAACATTATTTCCGAGGGCAAAAAGTATATAAAGAACAGAAAGAACGGTGTAGACCTTGGAAAATACATGGTTATTGCCATAATCGCCTTTATAACGAGTTGCGCAGTTATAGCTTTCTTCTTTCTTATATACAGATATAACGGTTTACATCTGGCCTGGACAAAACTAATGAACATCCTGCAACCGATAATAATCGGTGCGGTTGTAGCCTATTTATTAAATCCGGTTATGACTTTCATAGAAAACATTTTGAAGAAGATAACCGACGGGGTAAAGATGGAAGAGAAACGGCGAACGCATATGTGTAGGCTGTTTGCGGTAATAGGAGCTTTGGTTTTTCTCCTGATACTATTGACACTTTTGATTGGTACCATGATTCCGCAACTCAATGCCAGCATTCGTCATATTTTAAGGACCTTGCCTGGAGAAGCGGATGACTTCTCGGAATGGATATCTGTTTACTTACCGGAGGGATCTGACGTTGCTGACACGATGGTAAAATACGTTGATCTCGGGGTAAAAAAAGCACAGGAATACATAAGCCAAACAATTCTGCCGGACGCAGACAGCTACATAGCCAATATAACCACCGGAGTTATAGCGGTACTTAAAACAATGCTCAACATAGTTATTGGTATCATCATTTCTACCTATATTTTGTTCAGCAAAGAACACTTTGTGGGAATGGCAAAGAAATCCATATATGCATCGTTTGAGCCAAAGGTTGCGAATAAAATCATAGTTGTTATAAGAAAGAGCAACGAGATATTCGGCGGTTTTATAAGCGGAAAGTTACTTGACTCGGCAATTATAGGAGTGATTTGTTACATCTGTATGCTGATTATGAAGATGCCTTATCCTCTGCTTATAGCGGTTATCGTCGGAGTGACAAATATTATTCCGTTTTTTGGACCATATATCGGAGCTGTTCCAAGTTTTGTACTTGTGGCGCTCACCAATCCTATCAAGGGAATATATTTTGCGGTATTTATCATTATATTGCAGCAGATAGACGGAAATATCATAGGCCCGAAGATTCTGGGAGACAGTACCGGAATATCAAATGTCGGTGTAATATTTGCGATTCTGGTGGGCGGCGGTCTTTTCGGGATACCCGGAATGATTATTGGAGTCCCTGTTTTTGCGGTAATTGAGTATCTTGCCGGGGAGACAATAAACTATATTTTAAAGAAAAAGAAGATGTCTCAGACTACAGATGATTATGTGGCATTGATCAAAGTTGATTCTAAATCGGGTGAAATGATTTATCCGGAAATCAAGGAAGAAGAAACAGAATTATAAACAGTGGTTTTGACACATATATAGTAGTATGATACACTAAATCTGACTATATGTAGAGGTGGACATAGTTGGATAAGTACGAATATAAGTTGAAAACCGATCAAATGAAAGTACTTGCCTCAGAAGGGAATTATGAGGAGGCTGCAAAGATTGCAGACACCATTAATTGGCGTAAGGTCAAGAATATTAATTTCCTTGTGAAGGTTGGAGAAGTATACGAAAAAGTAGGAAGATTTGAGGAGGCCAAGGACGTTTTGCTCATGGCCTATGACAGGTCACCTATCGGAAGAATGATCATATATCGTCTTGCCGAACTCGCTATCAAGATGAAGAATTTTGATGAGGCGGAAGAATACTATGATGAATTCGTTGAACTTGCTCCAAATGACAATTTAAAATATGTTATCCGATACAAACTGAGTAGGGCAAAAGGTGAGAGCCTTGCTGACGGAATCAGGATTCTTGAAGCCTTGAAGGACGAAGAATATTCGGAAGAGTGGGCATATGAACTTGCTTACATGTACCATAGAGCAGGGGCAGCGCAGAAATGCGTGGATGCCTGCGACGAACTCATTCTCTGGTTTGGTGAAGGAGACTATGTTGAGAGAGCACTTGAACTCAAGATGCTTTATCAGCCTTTAACCAAAGCTCAGGAGGAGAAATACAAAAGATTCGGAAGACATGCTGCGGGAATGGCAGAGCTTTATGCAAATGACAGAACGGTGGTTATTCCTAGAGTTGAGGTGAATAACGAGAAGTATAATACTCAGAACCTCCAGGAAGAAATTGCAAAAAGCATGCAGCAGATCATGGATGCCACAGAGCGCGAGACAGTAACCGATACCATGGAAAACATTAAGAGAATGGTATCAGATGTGCCGTACATGAACATTGTCCAGGACGATTCAACTGAGTCGGATGCCATAAAAGAGCAGAATAAAGAGCTTGATGAGAATTTAAGAAATACATTCAGAGAATATCTGGCTGAGGAAGAAGATGGCCAGATTAGTTTGCGTGTTCCGGAATATACAGATTCGGAGCAGATTACAGGTCAGCTTCATATCGATGAGATACTTGAAGAGTGGGAAAAGACAAAGAGAGCTGCCGAGGCCGCACTTCAGGAGTCAGAGAGAGCCAGACTTGAAAGCGAAAAGACAAGAGCGCTCCAGGAAGCCGGAGATATAATGGAGCGACTTGCAGATGTCATTCCTCAGTTGGGAGGAACACAGGACCCTGCAGAAATCTTGCGCAAACAGTATCTTACAGAAGATGATGATGCCGAGGCAGGAAAGTTCATGGAAGACATGAACAGAATGCTTCAGGAGCAGATAGAAGCATTAAAAGAAGAAGAAACCGTACTTCCGGAAATCAGCTTGGATGATATCCTTCAAGATCCGGAAATGACCGTATCAAAGGTGGCTGAGATTACAAAGCCAATGCCTAAGGTCGATGTGAAGGATGAGGAAGCACAGAAGAGAATAGATGAGCAGATTGGTATCAAGCCATATGTACCTGAGCAGTTTGAAGAAAGCGAAGGAGAAGTGGTAGAGACCGAAGAGACAGATGAGGTTGCGGCGACATCGGACGCAGAATCCATAGATGATGAACCGATTGAGGAAAAAGTTCCGGAGCATTCAATGCCGGACGTTACCGCACTCAACAAAGATCTCAAAGAAGTATTCTCTTACTTTGTTCCGGTATCGGGAATGCCTGACCAGCTTTGCAAGGCTTTGACAGGAGTGGGACGAAGAATCACATCCAAGGGATTTACCAAGGTTGGAAACATGGTTATCCAGGGCGGTGAGGGAACAGGAAAAACCGTTCTTGCAACAGCATTTATAAAGGCGCTTCAGAAGCTTACCGGTAAACCTGCAGGAAAGATTGGAAAGATAGAAGCTGATGCTTTAAACAGAAAAGATATAGGAAATGTCCTCACCAGAGTGGCTGGCGGAGCCCTTATTATCGAGAAAGCAGGCGGACTGTCAGATGAGACGGCAGCAGGATTATGTCACTTCCTTGATGCGGATGAGAGTGGTTTACTGATTATTCTTGAAGACACAAGAGCCGGAATAAACAAGGCAATGAGTATATCAGATGACTTTGCTTCAAGATTTACCGAGAAGGTAAATATACCTGTATTTACAAACGATGAGCTGGTGTTCTTTGCAAAAGCATATGCCAGCGATATGGATTACGATATAGATGAGATGGGAGTTTTGGCTCTTTACAACAGAATAAGTGCCATTCAGCGTGTGGACAGCGCAACGACACTTACCGAAGTCAAAGAGATTATAGACGATGCCATCGAACACTATAACAGGGGCGGTATATTTGCAAAATTCAGAGCGAAGAAAACTCTTGAAGGCGAACATTCCGTTTTACGAGAGAAGGATTTTGAGGAGTAACTGAAGAAAAGAGGGGGAACTATGGGACATTTTTCCGAATTGGACATGTACCTTTTTGGACAGGCGACTCATTATGATATATACAACAAACTTGGAGCACATCCACTCAAAAATGGCAATAAAGAGGGAGTTTGTTTTGATGTATGGGCACCGCATGCCAAGCGAGTATGGGTAATCGGGGATTTTAACGGATGGGATGAGAACATCCATGAGATGGAACGGCTTGAGCCAAAAGAAGCAGGCATCTACGAGCTGTTTGTTGAGGCGGCTAAGCCGGGACAATTATATAAATATCTGATAGAGACAGCAAACGGAGAAAAGCTGTATAAGGCTGATCCGTTTGCTTCTTGCGCTGAGCTAAGACCGGGCACTGCATCACGAATCGCAGATCTGTCCAAAATCAAATGGTCGGATAAAAAATGGATGGATAAGCGTGCTGAGACAAGCCAGTATGAGATACCTATAAGCATATACGAGGTACATCCGGGATCATGGATGAGACATCCGGGAAGAAACGACGACGGATTCTACACATATCGTGAATTGGCCAAGGCCCTGACGGATTATGTAAAGGACATGGGCTATACACACGTAGAGCTTATCGGAATATCGGAATATCCTTACGACGGATCGTGGGGTTATCAGGTTACAGGTTATTATGCCCCTACCTCAAGGTACGGCTCGCCGGAAGATTTTGCGTATTTTGTAAATTATCTTCACAGGAATAATATCGGTATCATTTTGGACTGGGTACCGGCACATTTCCCTAAGGATGAGTATGGCTTAGCCACTTTCGATGGGGAGGCTTTGTACGAATATCCTGATCTAAGAATGGGAGAACATCCTGAGTGGGGAACAAAGATTTTTAACTACGGCTTAAATCAGGTGAAAAACTTCCTTTTGGGAAGTGCTCTCATGTGGGCCGAGTTCTATCATATTGACGGCCTCAGAGTAGATGCCGTTGCTTCCATGCTTTATCTGGATTACGGAAAAAAAGCGGGCGAATGGGTAGCAAACAAATACGGAGAGAACAAGAATCTCGAGGCGGTAGAGTTTTTCCGTCATTTAAATACGCTTCTTCAGGGAAGAAACAAAGGCTTGATGATGATAGCTGAGGAGTCCACAGCATGGCCTCAGGTGACCGGAGGAGTGGAAGATTCTGCGTATTCACTGGCATTTTCATACAAATGGAACATGGGGTGGATGCACGACTTCCTTGACTACATGAAGCTTGATCCGCTGTACAGAAAAGGCAGTCATAACAAAATGACATTTGCCATGAGCTACAATTCGAGCGAAAACTATATATTGGTTCTATCTCATGATGAGGTGGTTCATCTGAAGTGTTCCATGATAAACAAGATGCCGGGGCTTGGGCATGACAAGTTCGCAAACCTTATGGTTGGATATGCATTCATGTTCGGACATCCGGGAAAGAAGCTTTTGTTCATGGGTCAGGACTTTGGACAGCTGCATGAGTGGGACGAGAAAAAAGAATTGGACTGGTATCTTATAGATGCAAATCCGGAACATAAAAATTTGCAAAACTATGTGAGAAAACTTCTTCACATATATAAAGCAAACAGAAGTCTCTTTGAGTGGGACAGAAGTTGGGAGAGCTTTGAATGGATAAATGCGGACGATGCATACAGAAGCATATTCAGCTTTGTCAGAAAGAGCAGGGACGGAAAGAACAATCTTCTATTCGTATGCAACTTCACACCGGTAAAATATGATGATTACAGGGTGGGAGTTCCTGAAAAGAAGACATACAAGCTTATACTAAACAGTGAGGATGAGGAGTTTGGAGGCTCAGGTGAGGAAAGACCTGTAAATTACAAGGCCGAGGAGTCACCGTGTGACAACAGAGAGTATTCAATCGGTTATCCTTTACCTGCTTATGGAGTGGCAATCTTTAAATATTAAATACAAGAGTTTTTTAGTGAGAGCACCTGGGGCTCTCACTTTTTTTGCGAAAAAAGTCTAATAAAATAAAAAAAGGTCCGATATATAAAGAGTAAGGATGCAAAAAATAAAAGTCTAAAGGATATAGACGGCTTGGAGACCGCGAGATGCAAGTGAACGGAGTTCAGCTTGGACAGGGCCTTATAAATGAAGATGAGATAAAGATCCAAGGCAAGGTTGTATCGGATTTCAGCGAGAAAATCACTTCCAAAAGAAAAGAATGGGAAATAAATCCGGCAGAAAAAACAGATAAGAGCGGATATGACAAACCGGAGGCAAAGAAAGCTTCCGAGGATATTCTGCTTGCAGATGGTGGATTTATGACAGCGGAAGACAGAAAAGACCAGATGGTTTTGATGTCTGAAAACGCCGGAGATAAAGAACTTGATTCGTTGAAAGAAGAAGGCGTATCGCCGCTTGATGCCGATGCTCACAAAGTCGTAACAGTTGTGGAGAAAATACAGGCAAAAATGGCAGCGCAGGGAAAAGATTTAGGCCTTGCGGAAGTATCCGAAGATGCATTGGTCGAAGCAGCGGGAAGCGAGATAATGGCAAACAGCCTTCGCCGTGTACTTGACGAGGGTGCCTCAATCACGGAACCTGACGACAACGCCATAAGCTATATCATTTCAAATGATCTGAATCCAACAATCCATAATATTTATATAGCAGAACATTCGGTGGTGAAAGACTACGCTCATGAGAAAAACAATAATGTGAGCCTGGATTTCAGTACCGATGATAGTATGCGCCAGAGCATAGAAAAAGTAATAGTTGCGAGCGGAGAAGAAGTATCGGAAGAGAGCTTTGACAGAGCACAGTTTCTTCTGGAGAACGACCTTCCATTAAACGCGACGAATTTAGAATACGTAAAGAATCTTAAGGAAATGACCATACCGACTCAGGAAGAACTGATAGATATGATCAATTCCACTGTGGAAAAAGGCTTAAGGCCGGAAGATACAGTTCTTATAGAGGGAACAGGTATCGCAGATATTGCAGAAAACGCCGTTAATATTGTAAACGAAGCAACGGACGAGGACATAGCGTATCTGGTAAGCGAAGATATTCCTCTCAGTGTGGAAAACCTAAAGGAAGCAAAGGAATTAAAGAAGTCCGGGTATATAGATGCCGAGAAAGTAAAGGCAATTCTTGACTCAAATGAGGTCGGCTTTGTTCATGCGAAGAGAGTGCTTGAAGAGACAAGACTTATCATGACAGAGGAAGCAAACATTACTCTCATGAGAAAAGGCATCCATATTGATACAGAGGAACTTGAGACCCTGGTAGAAGATTTAAAGCAGATAGAAGATAACTATTACAAAACTCTGTTTGATGCAGACAGCGTTGAAGATGTCGAGAATAAGACAGCGCTTTACAAGGATACAACCCAGAGCCTGGAAGAGATAAAGATGGCTCCAATGTATATTTTGGGAATTCCGGATGCCGATGTGGATACAATACTCGGTCTTCGCGAAGCCGGAAGAACCATGACTGCAGAGATGCAAAAGGCTGAAATGAGCTATGAGACTTTGCAGACCGAAGTCAGACCGGATTTGGGAGACAACATAAAAACAGCTTTTCGCAATGTGGATGATATCCTTGAAGACATGGGACTTCAGCCGACTGTCGAGAACGAGAGAGCAGTTAAGATCCTTGGCTATAACTCCATGGAAATAAACATGGAAAACATAAACACTATGAAGGCTGCAGATGAGCAGGTGCAAAGAACATTTTCAGTAATGACTCCGCTTGTTGTAAGAGAACTGATAAAGCAGGGTGAAAACCCAATGACAATGAATCTTGAGGAACTTACCGCGAAGGCAACAGAGATAAAGGAGAGCATAGCGGATGAGTC
Source organism: Lachnospiraceae bacterium (assembly GCA_024692885.1). Classification (GTDB taxonomy): domain Bacteria; phylum Bacillota; class Clostridia; order Lachnospirales; family Lachnospiraceae; genus JAILHT01. The sequence goes on from JAILLZ010000212.1 coordinate 8,261, forward strand.
GGACGAAAGATTCAGCAGTTTTCTTTATAAGCTTGAAAAGAATAATGAAATAACCGAAGCAGAAAAGCAGAGTTTTATCGGAATATACAGACTTATCAATCAGGTGGAAAAGTCAGATGGCGCAGTAATAGGTGCGTTGGTGGCGGCTGGAAGAGAATTATCATTCTCAAATCTGTTATCCGCGGTGAGAAGCAGTAAAAAGAATGATATGGATTATACCGTAAACGATGAGTTTGAAACTGTGGAAAGCACGATTAACAACGGTATAGATACCCAGATTGAAACCGCATATCAGATGAACCTCATAAAAGATGTGGCAGAAATGGTTTCTCCTATGGCAATAAAGTATGTTGCGAGAGAGGGTGAGATTCTTCATTTTACACCTGAGACGCTAAAACAAGCCATGAGAGATGCCGGTGAAACGGAAGAAGTAAAAACAGAGGAAGCCGATTACAGATCATACGAAAACGCAAGTGTAAGAGAGCAGATTGAAACGGCAAAAAATGCAGAGATTGAAGTATACAGATTGCTTGAAAACTTTGGAATGGACAACACGGTAAACAATGTTCTTGCAATGAATTATCTTGCATCAAACAGAGGTCAGATCTTTAAACAGCTGTTCAAATACGAGGAAGAGTTTTCAAGAGAGGATGTTGATTTCGAAGGAATAAGAGAGGAACTCCTGGAGAAGTTTTCAGAGGCACTCAAAACTCCGGAGGAGATGGCTGAGGCACAAAATGCACTTGCGGAGAGAGCCGAGCACATAATGGATGGCTATATGCCGGATTCGGACAACGTGACTGAACTTGATGTAAAGGCGATGAAGCTTGTGAACAGGCAATTGTCCATTGCAAGCAATATGGCGAAGGATGAGACTTACACCATTCCGGTTATGGTAGGAGATGAGCTGACCGGAATGACCTTAAAACTTGTTCACGGAACAGAGAAAAAGGGACTAATAGATATTCTGTTTGAAACAGATTCGCTTGGAAAGGTAGCGCTTTCTTTAAAGGCCGACGCAGAGAGTGTCTCGGGACTGATGGCTTCAGACAGCAACGAGACTTTGGAAAAAGTAAAGGCATCAGGAATATTTGACGAATATGAAATGAGTTTTGCATACAGCGAAAAGCTGGATCTCACAAAAATGTTTGCGAAACTCAGTGCAGTTAGAAGCGAAGGCGAAGCGGCGGATGAATCAAATGTAAAAGAGGGAGAATTGACCGTAAAAGAACTGTATTCAAAGGCAAAAGAAGTCATGGAATCCCTTAAGAATATAAGATAACAAACCGATACAATTAACGGGAAAATGAGTATAGACCACGGAAATAATATAAGAAAGAGGACTTTGAAAATATGAAAATAAACCATAACATGTCTGCAACAATTACTAATGCACAGTTACTCAGAACAGAAAACAGTTTGTCAGATTCTATGGAAAGATTATCTTCGGGACTTAAGATAAATCATGCTAAAGATGATCCGTCCGGAATGGCTATTTCAAAGAAACTTGGGGCACAGATAGACGGTTTGGATATGGCTTCACAGAATGCCCAGAACGGACAGAGTCTTCTGGAAATCGCAGATGGAGCCTTGGGAGAGACCACAGCCATCATTCAGAGAATGAGAGAGCTCGCTGTACAGGCAGCATCAGATACCTCTACATCATCAGACAGACAGGCTATACAGTCCGAAATAAACCAGCTTTTGGAAGAAGTAAACCGTATCTCAAGAGACACCGAATATAACACAAAGACTCTTCTTGATGGAAGTTCTGATGTCAGAACATATTCCGAAGGTGCAAAGAACATTTATACTTCGGATACCGTGGATCCGGGGCTTTATAAGATGACAATTCTGTCTCTTTCAGAACCTGCTGAATATTCGGCAAGCAATACAGCGGTATCAACAAATATTTCCGCAACCGAGGCCGGAACAATATCCATCAACGGAGTTGAAGCTACAATAGCTGAGGGTGATACACCGGAGGAAGTATATGAGAAATTAAGAAATGCAGCAGAACTTGCCGGCGTAACAATGAGCGACAGAGGACATACATCATCTTCGTTCAACGGCCTAATCTTTACTACAGACGATACTGGCGGAGATGTTTCACTCACAATCTCAGTTGATAACGATGATCTCGCATCAAAGCTTGGTATTACAGGCCTTACAGATGGAACATTAACAACTACCGGAACAACCGGAACAGTAAGATTGGATTATCCATCGACAGAGTACACAAACTGGAAAACCTCCACTGTAAGTGTAGATGGATACGATATAAAGGTTACCGACAGAGACGGATTTGAGATTTCATACACATTGTCCGACAAAACAATTGACGATTTTTATAATACAGGTAGTGCAGAAGTAGTACTTGATGTGACGGATATCGGAACAATGACACTTCAGATCGGTGCAAACGAGCATCAGACCATAGATGTTAGAATTCCTGAAATCACAACAGAAAGCCTTCATATCTCAAATTTGAACGTTGTAAAACTCAACGGTGGCGGAGAAGCAATATCAAAGCTGGATGACGCATTGGCAAGAGTTTCAAGCATCAGATCAAAGATAGGTGCTTACGAAAACAGACTCGACTATGCTTCATCAAGTTTGGATCAGTCTTCAGAGGATATGACAGCTGCTTTGTCGAGAATCGAAGACGTGGATATGGCTCTTGAAATGACCAATTACACCAAGAATACCGTACTTGATCAGGCAGCTATATCAGTGTTGTCACAGGCAAATGAGCTTCCTCAGACCATATTATCATTGCTTCAGTAGGAGTAAGGCATGAATAAAGAAAAGATAAACGATTTTACCAGACGTATTTCGACCGGAAACAGAACAGGGCTCACGGTAATCGTATATGAAATAATGAACGAGTACTTTCAAGATGCATATGCCGCAAAAGAAAATAACGATGCTGATGCATTCAAGACAGCGGTCAGAAAAGCAGATTCCTGCATAGCGCATTTGATGGACGAGCTGGATTTCAAATATGAGCTTTCATCAAAGCTGTATTCGGAGTACATGTTTTGCAGAAAGCATTTGGCTTTCGCGATGATGCGCTTTTCCGAAAAGGAAGTCAGGGATGTGGAGAAAATATTAAAACCGTTGCACGAAGCATTCGTTGAGATATCCAAGATAGACGATACTCCACCGGTAATGGCAAACGCCGAGAACGTATATGCCGGAATGACCTACGGAAAAGGGACATTAAACGAGAGCAGCGACATAACAAACGGTGGTCGAGGATTCTACGCATAGCGGGTAAATTTAAACAAAGGACAAAAAATCAAGAGGCAATTCCATGGGGGATTATGTGATGGTTTGACATTACGAATCCCCTAAAATAAAGGGATTGCTTCTTTTTGTGCATTTTTTTTCAACAAAAAAACGTGCTAATTCACAAAGATGGATTATTTGTGAAAATGCTATTTACATCCTATTTGGACAAACCTATAATCCAAATCACCAAATCAAAAATTCACATTTTCTATTTCAAATCAAACACAATTCTAAAATTCAAAAAATCATACGATTAAAAGATTCATAGGATTAATGAAAAAACAGTTTGGGGAGGTTATGCCGTGACAAACAGCGGAAATGAAGGATTTCCCTTTGCAGTATTTCTTCTGATCGGATACATCATCTATCTGGTGGGAGGAAGAGTAGGAATATGAAGGGATACAGAGTTATCTGGCTTGATGAAAATGAGGAGTTTTCATTAAAGCTGACATTGTATGCAAACAGGTATTTTAAGGGAAGGATAGAACTAATATCCATGAGAGAATTGCCCGAGGACAAAACGATATCGGGGGCGGATATGATAGCCGTAACGCCGGGACTATTGAGCCAAAGGATAATGGATTTTGGAGCATTCGTGATTATTCATGAAGGAATACTTCCTGAGAAATATGTTGAAAGCAGGAAAATCTTTAGATATCAGGCGGCAGACAAGATAATAATGCAGCTGCTTGCTTTAAAGGATAAAGAGGAAGTGACATCAGTTCCGGTAGGATCATTTAACACAAAAATGATTGGTGTCGGTGGATTCGAGTCAAAAAGATTGAATACAGAGACAACACTTATTATGGCAGATGTCCTAGCAGAAAAGGAGCCGACATTATTTATAGACATAAGTCAGTGTAGCGGTGTGGAGTATTTACTTTGCAAAAGCGAAAATATGCATGAGAGCGATAATTGCGGTCTTCACGTGGGTGAAGATTTGAGCGAGCTTTTGTACGCAGAGTTTGCAGAGCTGGGATATAAGGAAAAAGAATATAAGCTGAGTTTGATAACACAAAAGGACCTGAGGTTCGACTACATCAAACCTGTGGGTAATCCGGAGCACCTTGTGGAATGCAAGGGGGAAAGGATAGCAAATATCCTGAATTTTATAAAAGATACCGGACGATACGGATTTGTCGTGGTGCTTACCGGTGCAGTCATGGAAGAGTTTGAAAAGGTTCTGGGGTGTATGAACGAATACTACATAGTGAGAACTCAGGAATCAATTCCTTTTGCAGAGGTGAGTTTCAGAAAGTATATCTGCTGTTTTAAAGACGAGGAACAGATACATGTTGAGGAACTGGAATTAGGAAAGAATGAAAACTCAGAATGTAATTCGGATGATGGTCTTGATAAAATCCTGTTTTCTTCAGCACGCGGCAGGGTGGCTGACAAATTGAGAGACATAGCCGGAGAGGAATAAAGACTGTGGAGAATATAGCAAAGGAAATCCGTAATAATGTACTGGAAAATCTCAGGCTTCTGGAGTTCATGGATGATGCCGAACTGAGAGACTACATAGAAACTCTGTATCTTCAAAAACAGGAGAACGCGAAAGCGTCAATGACCGAGAGAAAACGCTGTACAGCAGATGTCTTCAATGGGCTGAGGCGAATGGGCATCATAGAGGATCTTATGGAAGATAAGGAGATTACGGAAATTCTTATAAATGGAAAAGATAATATCTTCTATGAGAAAGGCGGAAGGCTTTATCAATATGGCAGGAGTTTTGAAAGTGATGATGAGCTGGAAGCGTTTGCTCAAATGATGATAGGAGTCAACAACAGGATGGTCAACGCATCCAAACCCATTGCAGACGGAAGACTGAAAGACGGATCGAGGGTGAACGTGGTTCTCGCACCGGTGTCAGTAAGCGGAACTACGGTCACGATTAGGCGTTTTTCTGAAAACAAAATGACCATGGAAAAACTGAAAGCACTGGGTAGCCTGTCCGAGGAGATAGAGCAGTTTTTGAAGGATATGGTCAGGGCAGGATATAACATTTTTATCTCGGGAGGAACAGGCAGCGGAAAGACCACTTTTTTAAATGCTTTGTCTGACTTTATCCCGGAGGACGAAAGAGTAATAACTATTGAGGATTCTGCTGAACTTCAGTTGAAAAACGTGCAAAACATAGTCAGCCTGGAGACAAGGGTAGCCGGAGCGGAAGGTGTTGAGGAAATCAGCATTCGTGATCTGATAAGGACATCGCTTCGTATGAGACCTGACCGAATTATTGTCGGTGAGTGTAGGGGGCCGGAGGCGTTGGATATGCTTCAGGCATTGAATACAGGACATCAGGGGAGCATGTCTACAGGACATGCCAACAGCACACAAGATAGCATATCGAGGCTTGAAGTGATGGTGGCAACAGCAGGAGAAAAGCTTCCCCTGGATGCAATTCGCGGACAGATTGCATCCGGAATAGATATCCTTGTACACCTTGGAAGACTGAGAGATAAGAGCAGAAAAGTCTTGGAAGTCACAGAAATAACAGGTATCCGAGATGGAGAGATAGAGATGAACAAACTGTTTGAATTTGTGGAAAATGGTTTTGAGGATGGAAAAGTGTGCGGAATTTGGGAAAAAGTTGGGGAATTAAAACAGAAAGAAAAACTGAAATTGGCAGGCTTGATACGGAATACAACAAGCTAATACCCGGAATATCGGAAATAGCGAAGTGGCAGCTAATGGGATGCGGTTTGGTCCTTTTGATAAGTTGGCTTTTTTACAAAAGCTATTATGGACTCGTATTGATAGTTCCGGAAATACCACTAACTTATGTCATAACGGTTAGAGAGTACAGAAGAAGAATAAGAGAGAAGATAATAGTTCAATTTCGGGAAATGATGCGTATCATGGCAGATTCTTTGGAGGCCGGGTTTTCATTGGAAAGAACCTTTGCTGAGGCCGAAAAGGAGCTTGGAGTGATGTATGACAGGGATGAATATATCATGAAAGAATTGAAATTCATAAACTGTGGGGTAGAAAACAAGGTATCGCCCGAGAAATCTCTACTGTACTTTACATCAAGGATAGGAGATAAAAACCTCATAAATTTTGCAAATATAATGTCCTTTGCTTCAAGGAGTGGAGGCAATTATGTAAGCATCATAAGAAACACTATTAAGCGATTGGAAGAAAATGCGTATGCAAAACAGGAGATAGAATCGTTTTTGGCGGACAGAGTTTTGGAAGCAAAAGTAATGTGTGTAATGCCATTGGGAATCATAGCGATTTTGAGAATACAGTCCGGCAACTATCTCGCTCCGCTATATGGAAACATTGCCGGAATAAGGATCATGACCTTCCTGTTGGTGATATATGGCATAGCTGTTTTCCTATCATTTCGTATTTCAAAAATAGAAGTAGGGTAGACAAAGACAGAAATGGAAATAGAAAAACCGGAATTTGGATTTGGAGAATTATATGTAGAGAAGAAGCTTGAGGTGTATGAAGAAGGCGAAAAAGTGTATGAAAACGACTCATACTCCTTGCATATACCTGAGGCAAGCATTTCACCAGATCAGGAAGAGGAATACATAGCCAAGGCTATTGTCGAGATAAATGAGACCTTTTACCCGGATGGCGACTTATCGGCAATATGCGGTGACATATTTCCAAATCAAGAATACGCAGACGGAAAAGTAAGTGCGGAGTGGAGATTTGACAGCTATGAGTGGATATCTCCTGAGGGGAAGTATCTGTGTACAAGCAATAATAAACCGGATGGGAGCAGTCAAAAAGTAAATGCAGAAGTAACTCTCACCTGCGGAACGAGCTCTAGGTTATACAGTTTTCCGTTCGTAGTAAAAGCAAAAGAAGAAAACTTTAAGGAAAGCTTGGAAAAGGCGTTGAATCAGACAATAGCCGATTGTGAAACAAATACGGTTATGCTTCCGGAAACAGTCAGCATAAACGGAAAAGAATACTCGCTCAAGTGGGAGGATAGGGATGCTTTTAATCCTTTTTATATAGTTGTCGCAGCGGTGTTTCTGGTAATTCTTATTAAATATGAATTAAAAGAAAAGACAAAGCGTAAGACGCAAAAGAAGAGAAGAACCTTGGAACTGGAATACCCGGAAATGGTTAGTGAGTATGCCGTTTTGGTAGGGGCAGGAATGTCGGTGAGAAATGCCTTGGATAGAATAATTGCGAACCGGGAAAAGAAGAATGTGACAGGAACAGAACTGACAACCACGCTTAATGAAATTGAAAACGGCGTGAGTGAGTATACTGCATTTGTTAACCTGGGGGAAAGATGTGCCATAAGACAGTACAGAAGGTTCTCGTCTTTAATTACGCAGAATATAAGACATGGACGGGCTTTAGCAACATTACTGAATCAAGAAGCCGAACGTGCGTATGATGAGCGGAAAAATATGGCAAAAAAATTAGGCGAAGAAGCGGGGACAAAAATGATGATACCCATGTTCATGATGCTAATAATCATAATGGTTATCACGGTATATCCGGCATTTATAAATATGAACATATAGAAATAATACAGAAAGGGGAAACTACACATATGAAAACACTTGGGATTATTGGTTGGGGAGAAAAAAAGATAAATAGTGTATTAATGGGAGCAGGAAGTCTATTGCAGCAGAAATTAGATAGTATGCGCAAGGATGAAAGCGGAGC
>JAILLZ010000217.1 GCA_024692885.1 Lachnospiraceae bacterium
TCTCATACCGAATGCTCTTGCATCAGCTGCAGAGAAGTTAACCATCTCAGAGATATCTGCTCCTGCTACGAAAGACTTGAACTCATCGCCCTTCTTGTCAGGACCACCGGTAAGGATGAGAACCTTTATATCATCTCTTGCCTCAATCTCTGTAAGAGCTACCGTAAGCTCCTCAAGTGTCTCACTGTTGAGTGCGTTGAGTGCTGCAGGTCTGCTGATCTTTAATACAGCAATGTTTCCATCTTCTTCCAAAACCAGATTTTTAAACTCGCTCATTGTAAAATCCTCCTAAAACTATTTGATTTTTTTATACGGTCACATAAATTTTGTGACAAAATATTCCGCGATATTTAAATTATACAGCAACGTTAATTTTATATCAATCGGATTATAGAACTCTTGATTTTTCTATACATGCTCTCTCAGCTTCTATGACAGCACTTCTGAATCCAAGGTTTTCAAGAGTCGCAACTGCCTCAATTGTGGTTCCTCCAGGTGAACATACCGCATCCTTAAGTGCTCCCGGATGCTCTCCCGTTTCAAGAACCATCTTGGCTGAGCCAAGCACTGCCTGAGCAGCAAATTTGTATGCCTGTGCTCTTGGCATTCCCTCTGCCACTGCTCCGTCCGCCAATGCTTCTATAAACATGTAAACATACGCAGGTGATGAACCGCTCACTCCGGTTACAGCATCCATTAGTTTTTCTGGAACATACTCTGCTTCTCCAAAACTCTCAAAGAGTTTTAGAACGAAGTCCTTTTCAGAATCGGATATATTATCTTCTGCGCATATTGCCGTCATGGCTTCACCCACCAAAGCTGGTGTGTTTGGCATTGCACGAACCACATTTAAAGCGTCATTTAAAAACATGGTTTTGAGTCGCTCTATAGAAGTTCCTGCTACAATCGATATAAAAAGAGTTTCCTTTTTTACATCCGCTCTAAAGCCTTTTATAACATCGGTAAGCATCCCCGGTTTTACCGCGAGCACCACCACATCACAGGCATTCACAATCTCTTTGTTTGAAGTGGCATTTATGCCAAGTTCATTTTTAAGTTTTTCAGATGATGCTCCGTTCTTTGAACTTGCATATATCTGCTCCGGTTTGAACATGCCACTTTTTATGATTCCCTTTATTATTGCCGATGCCATGTTGCCCGCACCGATAAATCCTATACTGTTGTATGCCATAATTCTTCCTCTTTTACTTCTTTTCAAGCATCGGTTTTAAATACTGTCCTGTGTACGATTTTTTGTTCTTAACGACTTCTTCAGGTGTACCCTGGCAAACGACGGTTCCACCGCCGTCTCCGCCTTCCGGTCCCATATCGATGATGTAATCCGCCATCTTTATGACATCGAGGTTATGCTCTATAACTACAACCGTGTTTCCACCGTCGGAAAGTTTTCTTAAGATTTCAACAAGCTTGTGAACATCCGCAAAGTGAAGTCCCGTGGTAGGCTCATCCAAAACATAAATTGTCTTTCCTGTACTCTTTCGTGAAAGCTCCGTCGCAAGTTTGATACGCTGTGCTTCTCCTCCGGAAAGCTCTGTGGATGGTTGGCCCAGTTTTATGTATGAAAGACCAACATCGTACAGTGTCTGAATCTTACGTTTTATGGAAGGAACATTCTCGAAGAATTCAAGCGCCTCTTCCACAGTCATGTTTAAGACATCATAGATGCTCTTACCCTTGTATTTAACATCCAGAGTTTCTCTGTTGTATCTCTTTCCCTGACACACTTCACAAGGAACGTAAACATCTGGAAGGAAATGCATCTCTATCTTTATGATACCGTCTCCGGAACATGCCTCACATCTTCCGCCTTTGACATTGAATGAGAATCTTCCCTTTTTGTAGCCCTTTGCTTTTGCATCGGATGTTGCTGCAAAGAGGTCTCTGATAAGATCAAACACTCCGGTGTATGTAGCCGGGTTAGATCTCGGGGTTCTTCCTATAGGTGACTGGTCAATGTCGATAATCTTGTCGAGTTTGTCTATTCCTTCGATATCGTCATGTTTTCCCGGTATACATCTGGCTCTGTTCAAATCCCTTGCAAGATGCTTGTAAAGAATCTCGTTTGTGAGTGAACTCTTTCCTGAACCTGATACACCCGTGATACATGTCATAACTCCCAAAGGAATCTTGACATCTATATTCTTGAGATTGTTTTCTCTGGCTCCCTTTACTGTAATCCAATCAGTAGGTTTTCTTCTCGTCTTCGGAACAGGTATTGTTATTTCGCCGCTCAGATATTTTCCGGTAATGGAATTTGGGTTTTTCATTATCTCTTCCGCGGTTCCGGTTGCAACTATCTCTCCGCCGTGTTCTCCTGCTGCAGGTCCCACGTCCACTATATAGTCGGCAGCAAGCATTGTATCCTCATCATGCTCTACGACGATAAGAGTGTTTCCCAAATCTCTGAGTCCCTTTAAGGTAGCTATCAGTTTGTCGTTATCTCTCTGGTGGAGTCCTATACTTGGCTCATCCAAAATGTAGGCTACACCGACAAGACCTGAACCAACCTGAGTTGCAAGCCTTATTCTCTGTGCCTCTCCTCCTGACAGAGTTCCTGTACCTCGGGATAGAGAAAGATAATCCAAACCAACATCCACAAGGAAACCAACTCTGTTTTTAATTTCTTTTAACACCTGTTCACCAATGAGCTGCTGCTGTTTGGTGAGGGTCAGGTTATCAAGATACTGCTTCAACTCCTTTATTGAAAAAGAAGTAATCTCATGTATGTTTCTTCCATCTATGGTTACGGCAAGAGCTTCTTTTTTGAGTCTCTGTCCATTACATTCCACACAAGGAGTGATACGCATGTACTGCTCGTACTCAGCCTTCTGGCTCTCGGATGCAGTCTCTCTGTATCTTCTCTGTACATTTTTTATGAGTCCCTCAAAAGGAACATCATAAACGCCTACACTTCTCTGTCCCTTATAGTGAACCTTAAGAATTCGGCCGTCAGTTCCGTGTATAATGACCCTCTTTGCTTCATCAGAAAGATCTTTGTAAGGTGTGTCCAGACTGAAATTGTACTCGTCAGCCAATGCCACCAAAAGTCCGTTGCTCCAACTTTTTGGATCGTTCGACGACTGCCATCCCATCACCTGAATAGCTCCCTCATTAAGAGAACGTTTTCTGTCCGGTATCATGAGTTCCTCATCGAACTCCATCTTGTATCCAAGTCCGGAGCATACCGGGCAGGCGCCAAACGGATTGTTGAAAGAAAAGCTTCTAGGTTCTATTTCTCCAATGCTTATTCCACAATCCGGGCACGAGAAACCTTCGGAGAACAACATGCGCTCCGAACCTACAACATCCACTTCCATGAAACCATCCGCAAGTTCCAATACATTTTCAATGGATGATGAAAGTCTCTTCTCTATACCTTCTTTTATCACAAGTCTGTCGACTATGATATCTATGCTGTGTTTGATGTTCTTATCGAGAACTATCTCCTCGGAAAGGTCATACTGGTTTCCGTCAACAATCACACGGACATATCCGCTTTTCTTTGCACGTTCAAAAAGCTTTGCGTGTGTTCCTTTTCTTCCTCTGACAACAGGTGCAAGAAGCTGAAGCTTCGTCTTTTCAGGAAGTTCCATTATCTGGTCCACCATCTGATCTACGGTCTGTCTCGATATTTCGCGGCCACAGTTTGGGCAGTGTGGTGTACCTATTCTGGCATACAGCAATCTGAAATAGTCGTATATTTCAGTTACTGTTCCCACAGTAGATCTCGGGTTTCTGTTTGTCGATTTCTGGTCTATTGAAATAGCCGGAGAAAGCCCCTCGATTTTTTCTACGTTCGGTTTCTCCATTTGTCCCAAAAACATTCTTGCATAGGAAGAGAGTGACTCCATGTATCGTCTCTGTCCTTCCGCATAAATGGTGTCGAATGCAAGTGACGATTTTCCGGATCCACTTATTCCTGTCACAACCACGAATTCATCTCGCGGTATATCAACGTTTATTCCCTTAAGATTGTGCTCATGAGCACCTCTGATTTTTATGTATTTTCTTTCTTTTGCCATTTTACATATCCCGCATCATTTCTTTAAGATGCAACATTTCGTCTCTTAAAACCGCTGCCGTCTCGAAATCCAAATCCGTAGCGGCACGCTCCATCTTTCTTCGAACTTCTCCGATAAGCTTCTCGAGCTCCTTTTTGTTCATAGACTCCGGATCCTTTGCGAATCTGGTCTCCTCCTTTGCCACCTTCTTCGATATGGCAATGAGGTCTCTTACCTTCTTCTGAATAGTCTTCGGAGTAATGCCATGTTCCTCATTATACTTCATCTGAACAGCACGTCTTCGCTCAGTCTCTGATATGGCCACTCGCATGGAGTCCGTCATATTGTCTGCATACATTATTACATGACCTTCAGAATTTCGTGCTGCTCTACCTATGGTCTGTATCAATGAAGTCTCCGATCTTAAGAAGCCTTCTTTGTCTGCATCAAGGATGGCAACAAGAGTTATTTCCGGTATGTCCAATCCCTCTCTGAGAAGGTTGATTCCTACCAATACATCGAATACATCCATTCTGAGATCACGGATGATTTCCGCCCTCTCAAGGGTATCTATATCAGAGTGCAGGTATTTTACTCTGACTCCCGCCTCCCTCATGTAATCAGTAAGGTCTTCGGCCATACGTTTTGTGAGGGTGGTTATGAGAACCTTGTTGTGCTTTTCAGTCTCCGCATTTACTTCTTTGAGGAGGTCATCTATCTGACCCTCAACCGGACGCACAGATATCTCCGGATCCAAAAGGCCGGTAGGTCTGATAATCTGCTCGGTCCGAAGAAGCTCGTGCTCCTTTTCGTATTTTCCCGGTGTGGCAGACACAAAGAGCATTTGGTCTATCTTAGACTCAAACTCTTCAAAATTCAATGGTCTGTTGTCAAGCGCAGACGGAAGTCTGAACCCGTAATCCACAAGAGTTGTTTTTCTGGCTCTGTCTCCGGAAAACATTCCGCCTATCTGTGGAACGGTCATGTGAGACTCGTCCACAATTATGAGAAAATCATCCGGGAAGAAATCCATAAGTGTGAAAGGTGTCGAGCCCGGTTCTCTGAACTCAAGATGTCTTGAATAGTTCTCAATGCCACTGCAGAATCCGGTCTCTCGCATCATCTCTATATCGAAGTTGGTTCTCTCTGCGATTCGCTGAGCCTCTATGAATTTTTCTTTTGAACGAAAATAAGCCACCCTTTCATTCATCTCATTTTCTATGTTCACACAAGCTTTGTTTATCTGCTCCTGCGGAACAACATAATGAGATGCAGGATAAATCGCCACATGTTCCAGCGAATTCCTGAGTTCTCCGGTGAGCGGATCAAACTCCACTATTCTGTCAATCTCGTCTCCGAAAAACTCGACCCTTATTCCTGTATCCGTATAATCCGCAGGGAAGATATCAAGCACATCTCCATGAACCCTGAATGTTCCTCTGGAGAAGTCCATATCATTTCTGTCGTACTGTATCTCAATTAATGATTTAACAACATCATCCCTGTCTCGCTCCTGACCGGGTCTTAAGGAAATCATCATTCCCGAAAACTCGTCAGGAGAGCCAAGTCCGTATATGCATGAAACGGATGCAACTATGATGACATCCTTTCTTTCTACAAGAGAGGAAGTTGCCGAAAGTCTCAGTTTTTCTATCTCGTCATTTATGGCCGAGTCCTTGGCTATGTATGTATCCGATTGAGGCACATAGGCTTCGGGCTGATAGTAATCGTAGTAACTGACAAAGTACTCAACAGCATTTTCAGGAAAGAATTCTTTCATCTCGCCATAGAGCTGTCCGGCCAGAGTTTTGTTATGGCTGATAATCAAAGTAGGCTTGTTTAAGGCCGCAATAACGTTCGCCATGGTAAAAGTCTTTCCTGAACCTGTGACACCAAGCAAAGTCTCAAACTGATTTCCCGCCTTGAAACCATCCACGAGTTCTTTTATAGCCTGTGGCTGGTCGCCTGTAGGTTTATATTCTGAATGTAATTTAAAGTCCATTCTTTACCCTCTTCTTTTCATCATCAGATAGCCGTCAATTGATCATTAATCGCGCCGTACTTCATAGGCGGTATATTCGTGGTCAAATTCATATCCCAACTTTTCCGAAAGATGTACTGAGTTCAAATTCTGAGCATCCCAGCTTGGGTACAATCCCTCATCCAAGCATCGAAGTATCAAAGAAGAGCATGCTATGAGAGCAAGATGTTTTCTTCTTTCGGACTCGACAGTGTCCACCTCTATCTCAATGCCCTCTCTGTAACGGGTGAAGGATGACGATCCCGACACTATAGCTCCTTCTTTTAATATGACAACACCTCTACCGTCTCTCAAAAATGCTTCTTTGCTTTCAAATGAAGCGACAAAATCCGAGGTTACAGGACTCTTCAAACACAGATCGTACAATTCGGAATCGATATTCTTTATCTCATACCCTTCCGCGAGTAACTGTAAATTTTCACGCAGTTTTTCCCTATTAAATGAAGTGTCCTTTTTTATCGCATATCTGATTACTCTTTTTGCCTCAGGATAAGCTTCCTCTATTAGCTTTTCCCACGCTTCGTCACGCGACGTCAGAATAGAGAATCCCTTTGGTATGCCTCGAACCAGCTCAATATCCGGCTTTCCCGCGAAGAAACCGAAACATCCCACATAGGCAAGGGCAGCCTTCGGCTTATCACATTCAGTGACATAAATCTTTCCCATGACTTTTTGAAGACATGAGTATATCAAAGTCTCCTGCCATCCCTCAAAGAGCTTCTCAACTTTTGCCGTATCTTCTAATACATATATCATTTTGCTTTTATTTCCGGGTCACATAAAAATCCCGCGTAATCAAACTTATACAGGCTGACATCATTTCCAAACACATCTACTTTAGTGGATGTCGCCTTTCCTTCTACAATCTCGGTTGCACCTTCTATGAGCTTTGACACCAATCCCGGTTTTACAGGGAATGTGCCATGCATCGGATATATCTCATCGTATTCCCCATCGTACTGAAGTAGATGTTTCATGCTTTCGATGAACTTTGCGATATTTCGATGCTCGCCAAACATGAAGATGTTGTCATCCTGAACAGAATCCCCGCTAACAAGCACCCTGTACTCTCTGTCAAGAATGGCGATACTTCCCGGAGTGTGCCCCGGAATATCTATTATCTCAAGCTTGCGGCCTCCAAGTTCGATAACATCTCCCTCGCGAACCGGTATGAACTTGCCATTGCCACCGTGAGATTTATAATTTCCCTCTTCATCCGGGCTCATATAAAACTCATCAAAGGCGCTATTTCCGGAAATATGATCCGGATCAGCGTGCGTATTTATGAGAATCAGCGGTAAATCTGTAAGTTTCTCGGCTATCTCTTTTGCATTTGGCATGTTCATGCCAGTGTCTATGAGCGCTGCCCTTTCGTCCCCACAAAAAAGGTAGAACCGAACTCCACCGTCCTCTATTCTCCAGGTTTTTTCATTGATCTTTATACAGTTATCCATTTTCCCCAACCCCCGTATAACCTTATCCTTAGTGTTCCAAATCCTTGTTTCTGTCCTTATTCTGACAGAACTCTGTAATCATCAGTTTAGCACGTTCAAATCCATAATTCAATCATTTTTTCGAATATATGTTCGCCCGATTCTTTTGTCATTATTCTCATATTAATAACCCCCTTCTCAGATTACGGCCTTATTGACTTAGTAACTATAAATGTCGGTATGTTCAACTCATGCAACCTTCCTTGACCGTTTGTGTCTTCGTAGATAGCTTTCAATATAAATCCGGCCTCCAATTGCCCGCCAATCTGCTCTTCCAGAAAATGCGAAAACTGCATTCCCGAATCATCTTTCTCCAGCTGCTTTCTCTGGTCTTCGTTTACCGTCGGGTCAAAAGGAAGGTGGTTCACGATTTCTTTCTCGTCGTCATCCACCATATAATTGATGTAATGATCCATTCCCGCAAGCAGGCTTCCGCCGGGCTTAAGAACTCTGAAACATTCTTTCCAGATAGATTTAACATCTTTCACATAACAATTTGAAACCGGATGAAAAATCATGTCAAACTCTCCGTCATCAAACGGCAAAGGCTTTGTCATGTCCCCTCTGATTATTCGGATAGCATAGCCCTCTCTTTCGGCTACAAGTTCTTCGCTCTCTATCTGCTTTTTTGAGTAATCCATGACAGTGCACTCTGCTCCGAGAGCCGCAAGAATGGGCATCTGCTGCCCGCCTCCGCTGGCGAGTCCCAAAATCTTCTTTCCTTTTATATCTCCGAACCACTCCTTTGGCACAGCCTTTGTCGGCGAAAGGTGAAGCCTCCAATCCCCATTTTTTGCCTTTACATACTCCTCATGGCTGATTGGTTTTCCCCATTCCCAGCCATTCTCAATCCATCTGTCTATAGTTTCGGCATTTATATCCTGATATGATTTATCACTGCCCATTGTTTTCCCCATTTATCTAATCCTTCATTTATCTGATTCTTCGTTTATTTTCCTGCCAAAACCGTAAATGTAGCTTCCCAGTTTTTCATTATTTTCACATCCGAAAAACCCGCTTCACGCAAAACCTCCATCTCATGTTCCACCGTGAGCGGAGTATCATAATGATAAAACTCTCCGTCGGAAATACCCTGCTCTATTTTCAAGTTTTTCAAATTCTCAAAGTACTCCACTTCCAGCGCTTCCGACTCCGCAAAATAATCCGTGAGCACAAACACTCCGTCATGCTTAAGCGCTGCATGGAGTTTTTTGTATAAATCAAGCTTTAGGCTTCTTTCAAAATGATGCAAAGATTCCACAGAAACCGCACTGTCATACTTTTCCGTTCCCAATGGTTCATCGAAATAAGAACCGCAGATTACTGAGACATCTTTGTCCGCAAATTTCTTTTTCAATTCGGCAAGCATACTCTCGGACAAATCTATTCCGGTTATTTTTGCTTCCGGGTTCAGTTTGAAATACTCCTCAAGCTCCAGTCCTGTACCACATCCAAGGTCGAGAATGTGCGCCCCCTCCTTTTTAGGTAGAAGCGATGCGGTGTATCCATAGAATTCTTTTGCCCCTTTGATATCTCTTTTCATGTGCTCATCGTAACCTACTACGCGAGCCGCAAAGAATTCATCCATCTTCTCCAACATTTGTTTTCCTCCCCAAACCTCATTTTGCAAAACTAAATTTTAGCCTTTATTCATTGTATTCTACTGATTAACATATGGCAATCAAGAAAGATACACAAAAAAACCGGCTTGTTCATCTTTCGATAAACAAACCGGTTTTGGTTTCATTTTGAAATTTATTTCAAAGTCAATTAAGCTTCTACTCTTGCCATTGCCTCTTCAAAATCCTTTGTTCCCTTGAACACTTCATTTGAATATGGGTTCTTGCCCATAGCAATAGATCTCTTGATGATAACAGATATACAGATAACGTTTGCTACGATTGCAAGAATAGCAACTACGCCCTGTGCCTTTGGATCTGCTACGATGCCCATTGAAGCAATGATGTCTCCTGCCTGTGCTGTCTTTCCTTCACCTGAGTTGTAAAGTGCGATAGCCTTCTCATAAAGGTCCATTGTAGTGATTCCGTTTGCTGTAGCTCCACCGTATACTGATGGAAGTACTGCTGCGAATGTTCCCTTAAGCTGGAAAAGAGGCACTACCTGAGCCCACATACACCAAATAGCAAGTGTGTTTGCACGGTTCTGAATCCATGCGCCCTTGTTCCAAAGTGCGTTTGCAAACGTAGGAGCAAGAAGCAAAGCAACACCACAATACCATGTATGTGTAGGTAAGTTGAGGTATGTATACTCAAAGTTCCAAACATCATAAGCAACGATGAACCATACTGTCATATCAGGCCAAAGCATGTCTGACTTGTTCTTGTCGTTTGATGTGTAAAGATGGATACATCCTGTCATACAGAAGATATTGATCATACCTGCGATGGCATTTACAATGTTCCACCATCCACCGTAGATGAATACTCCTTCGTTTGATGCCCACCAAGCACCGCTGAAATCTCCTGTGATAGAATATGCTGCAAGAGCAGACTCCATATCGGAAACGTTTGCAATCATAATGTTTGCTGCAACGATGAACCATGGGAACCATTTGAACCATTTTTCTTTACCGATGCCCCACTTGTATTTGATCATCATGAAGCCGACGCATCCGATATCAGCTGCGTAAAGCTTGAAATAGTGGAACCATCCGTCCATGTAAGCAACTGTCGGATTTTCGCTTCCTCCGAACATTCCCAAATGAGCAAGAATAAAGTAAACAGTAAGAATTACAGGAATGATAACAAAAACAACCATTCCACCAATCTTAGTTCTTCTTCCAATCTCGTTCATAAGGATGAGACCGCAGAATACTAAAACCCATCCGATGAGCTGCATTGCTGCGTGATCGCTGTAAAGTTGAAACAACATAAATCTCCCTCCCTTTAATCTTGTTTCTAACGTCTAACGGCAGTATTCTATCACAATTTAAAAAACCGTCAACATCAAATGCTCCTTTTTGCGCGTTAATGGCGCAATTTGCACTTATTTGATTTGAGTTTGAACGTTTATTGCACTTTTTTAGCTTCTCGGGAACACAAAACAATCGTATCTTATGGCTTTTCCGTCTATGCTGTAGTGTGGTTTTATCCCTCCGAGATTCTCACCTTTTGCCGGTCGCTTGATGACTATTTTTACCGGATTGACGTTTCTTGCGGCTGCGAACATTTCCTCCCCGTCGGTTGCAGGTGCTTCAAGCTGACCTAAAAGCTGAAACTTCTTTTTTATAAGCCCGCTCTTTGTTCTTTCCGGAAACATTGGGTCAAGATAAATCAGATCTATGTCATCTTTGCACTTCCTCATGTACTCTATGCTGTCGCCTTCCATGAAGTGCATTCTTGCCACTATTTTTGACAGTTCCTCGTCCCGGCTTGCTCTTCTCAACGCATCCTCAAGGAGAATACCTATGATCGGATCCTTCTCAAACAGAGTGACATCGAAGCCTGCTGCCGCAAGTATGAAAGAGTCCTCCCCCATTCCGGCTGTTGCATCTATTGCTTTAAGCACCTTGGTTGCCCCTTTGAACTTCGCCGCTTTGAGCAGTATCTCCTGGGAAATCTTTCCGGGTTTTACCCTATTTAAAAGCTTGGAGAAGTCCCCCTGCATCTCGAGTTTTCCTTTTTTTAGGGACACTCCGCTTTCGTCCACTTTAAGGTAAAGCGAATCGTCCATTTCTGCCTCGTCCTGCGGTTTGATATTCAGTTTTTTCGATATCTGCTCTACGAGAACCGCGTCAGCACTCTCAGTGACGCAGAGTTTTATTTCTGTCATTTACTGTGGTTCCTTTTTTATGATATGTATTCCGCGAGAGCCAAAGCTATGTTGAAATGACCGACATCATGTTGTCCGCCATTCAAATAGTCTTTTCCTCTCTCATCCCATTCCGGCGCATCGAGAAGGTCTCCACTGGTGAAAAACGGATATAATTCCAGTCCTCGAAAACTGCACATTGCCTGCACTCCCGCACATTCCATTTCCACCGAAATACAGCCGTCGGCTTTTCTCTTCTCGAAATTATTTCTTGTCTCGCGGTAAAATGAATCTGTAGTCCAGGTTTTTCCAAGGACATAAGGGATTCCGTTTTGCTTCATAAATTCTGCAACTATAGAAGAGTTTGGAATATCTAAATAATCTGATGCCGGTGCGTAGTGGTATGAAGTCCCCTCATCTCTGTATGCCTCCGTCGGAACCATCACTTTTCCGTGAGCAATTTCCTTGTTCAGACATCCTGCTCCCCCGAAGAGAATGAATTTGTTACACTTCAGTTCGGCGGTTGCATCTTCCATAAGCCCCGTTGTTATCGGCGCTCCGACGTATGTCTTGTAAAAGGCAAAACGTTTTCCGTTTCTTTCTATAAGATATACCGGGGTGTGGCCGGTGGCGCACCAAAGTGAAGCAATCTCACCACTGGCATAGTTTTCTGCAACATTTTTCTCTATCTCATGAGAAAACGTGATGATGCAGGCATCCACTTCCGGCGCATCTTCTTTTACCCCGGGATTGATGATAGCCGGCGAAAGGTTATCAAAGGTATCTGTAATCATATCTAATCTCCAAATTATCTGACCACTGATGAGTGACTGTAAATGTAGAACTCCTCCTGGCTAGGCATCCACTTCTTTTCTTTATCAGGAAATGTCTTGTCGAAAGCTTCCACTGCAGCCACATCCTCACAACAATCTGCTGCGGTGCTGGCAATATACATCCACTCTTTTCCATCCAATACTCTCGGCACAAGTTCACACACAAGCAAAGCCGTAGGATAGTTTCCCTTCTGATAGAAGCTCACATTTTTCTTCTTGCAGCTTACAAATCCTCGGCTCACGTAGTTTCCTGGATTACCAAAGTTGATATTTACGTCATAGCCCATTTTTCGTGCAACGTCAAAGGAGCGCTCCATCAAGAGCTTTCCTATTTTTAGTCTCTGGTACTCAGGCGCAACACATAGAGGTCCGCAAGACAAGATCTCCTTTCGTGTTCCGGCTTCGTCCTCAAGCCATGCCTTTGTGTACATGATATTTCCAATGATGGCACCATCTTTTTCTGCCACAAAAGCCAGTTCCGGAATAAAATCCGGATGAGTTCTCATGGTATGTACAAAGTAGTGTTCGTCTGCTCCCGGTTTGTAAACATTCCAGAATGCATTGCGAGTGAGTTCTTCCACCTCACGATAATCACTTTCCGTCTCAAGTCGAATAACAATGTCGTTCATTTTAAAGTACCCCTATTTATTAAATAAGCCTCCTGCTATGTCCTTTATATCTCCAAAATCCAGCTTTCCATCAGCCAAGGCTGCCTGAACTTTCTTTATATCTGCATCGTCAATATTGATGTTTGCCTTCTTAAGAAGTTCTTTTGCCTGACTCAGGTCGGCCTTTGAAATCTGCTTCATGAGATCCTGATTTCCTGAAATCTGTTTGATTATCTCCTTGATATCTGCCATAGTTTATTTTTAGTAGCAGACTGTATTGTAAGTATAAAAGTCGCACAAAATAACCATTATTGACTTCTTATACGCAAAACACTGTCTACTACGTCCTCCTTTTAAAAAATACCTTTCTATTTGTGACAACACTGTTGACACAATTTGTAGCTTATAGCTCATTTATACGTCCTGTATTTCTTTGCACCTGATCTCAACGACTCCAACTGTTTCTTTAGTCGTTCATTTTCAGATTTAAGTTCTTCGTAATCGACCAACTGTATAATAAGTTTTTCTTTATCTTCCTCTATTTTTTTGACCTGCATCCGCAGAGTGGCTATTTTATCATCTTTAAGCTGCATCTTGTCCTTTTTTACAGCTATCACATCATCCAACGGACTTGCCTTTGAGATAGCTCTAAGGCTTAAAATACGCTCTTTAAGCTGTGCATTGTTGTAAAGAGTTGCCCTTGATACACCCGCCTCTTTACAGACAGTTTCAAAATTGATAGGTTTACTCTTCCTTTTCAGCTTATCTATAGCCTTATTAACCTTATCAATGGTTTCTTTATTCTTTGCCTC
>JAILLZ010000249.1 GCA_024692885.1 Lachnospiraceae bacterium
TTTGCATTTTTATTGTTTTTTTATATTTCGTCTTTATTTGTTTTGCGATTCCATAATGATTTATGCTATATAATGATTCCGCCGCCGATAACACAGTTGTCGTCATCATAGAAGACAGCCGACTGTCCCGGTGTGGCGGCCCTTACAGCATTTTCAAAATAAATTCTGACTCCGTCGCCATCCCGTCTTAGCACAGCGGACTCACCCGCATGGCGGTAACGGATTTTTACTCTTGCAGGAATCTCCTCTCCTACCTTTAAATCTGGAATGCTCATATAATGCACATCTTTGCAAACTGCCTCTTTGGTGAAAATGGCATCCTCCTCGCTAAGTACCACATCATTTGTCTCAGGTCTTATCTCCTTTACGAAAATAGGATGTCCCAGCGCGATTCCAAGTCCTTTTCTCTGTCCGATGGTGTAATGGATTATGCCTTTGTGTTTTCCAAGGATATTTCCATCCGTATCCACAAAATTGCCTTCGCCAAGAACATCCACCTTTGAGTTAGTGTTATTTGCGTTTGACTCATCCGCGATTGTTCCATCATTCGCATGGTCTCTTATATAATCCGCATAATGACCGTCCTCAACGAAGCATATCTCCTGCGAATCTGCTTTTTCAGCAACAGGTATGCCTGCCTGTCTCGCTATCTCTCTAACCTCATCCTTTGAGTATGTTCCAAGTGGCATGATGGTCTTTGCAAGCTGTTCCTGAGAAAGCTTGTACAGCATATATGTCTGATCTTTTCCCGGAGCCGTGGCCTGTTTCACAGTATAACGGCCGTTCGGAAGCTGCACTATGTTGGCATAATGACCCGTGGCAACATAATCCGCGTGGAAAAGATGTGTGGTGTATATCATTCCCTCCCACTTCACGTGTGGGTTGCATTCTATACAAGGGTTTGGCGTACGTCCTGCGAGGTACTCAGCCACAAAAGGCTCGGTCACATATTTCCTGAAGTCTGCTCCCACATTGTGCACATGATAAGGAATCCCCAGTTTTCTCGATATCTCTCTCGCATCATCTATCTCGCAGCATTTGCTGACTTCTGTCTCGGCATCCAACCATGTTCTTAAGGTCACACCGACAACCTCGTGTCCCTGTTCTTTTAACAAATATGCCGCTACAGCGCTGTCCACTCCGCCGGACATGCCTACTACTATTTTGCTCATTCATTTTCTCCTGTTGTTTTCAAGAACAATCCTATGTTCTGTCTTTACCATGTGTTTTTTACAACATTAATAATACATCATGATTCTTTATAAAAGTATTCCAAGACCTCATCAGGCTTCATGTTTTGTATTCCTTCGTTATCGCTCAATCCCGAAGATCCTGCATTAACATCCCATGAAAACAGTCCTGCATTCTCGTTGTCAAGATTAAAATACGTCTCAGGATCACAAAGGTAAACGTGATATCTGGAATACCATTGCGGATAATGGCTCGACATATATTTATCCGCTATTTTATACGCCTCGCAATCCCTGGAATAACCTATTGCACCTATTTCCACTCCGCCTCCGGGCTGCCCGGTTACACTTTTTGCCCCGGCTGTGGAATGCAATACAAGGGTACTTCCATCATCACAGGTTCCAAGAGATATCCATACGTGTCCGCTTATACTCATAACATCTCCGGGCTTCGTCTTATATCCGTTTGCAGTCTGATCTAGACTTCTCGTGAAACTTCCCCATCCGTATTCCGACAATCTTTTTGCAAATTTTGTCGAACTTCCTACATAACCTTCGTTTCCACTTGCTGTCTCAAATGTATTATATATACTCCATCCCAAGAATCCGGAGCAGTCAAGTCCTGCGTAGTAATACTCATTGTATTCTCCGTAAGGATAATAGCTTACCGTAGGATTTTCGTTTTTGTATGTGTAATTTTCGTCCTGTTCATTGAAAAATCTTACCCAATCGTATGACACGCCAAGAGTCGTGGCTTGAATGGAGCTTCCTTCATCCTGCCAGTCCCATCCGCCGCCATAGACGTAAAGGGTGGTTCCAACCGGCATAAGTGCAGTCTTTATAAAATTTGCCAAAGTCTTTTCTCCTGGGGTTCCGGAAACCACCGGAGTAAAAAGGGCGTCCTCATCCTTTATCTCTGTGACATCAGAAATCACTCCGTCCGCAAAAGTAAGGACGTAGTTGTACCCCTCTTTTAGCTTATTCTGAACAGGATACTTATAGTTTCCATCCACATCCTTTTCGCCATTGTCGATGCTGTAAATTTTTTCCTCCCCACCTATCTCAAAGCGATACTGAAAACTGTCTCTGTTTTCCTTGTTTGTGGTGGAGGCTCCATAGTTTAGCACTCCAAGATACATGCCTGATAGCGTATTGTTTTCCTGCGAAGTACTGCCTGCTTCCGTATTATCTGAAGTAGTATTATCTTTAGTATCATTTTCCATTGTTTCGCTTTCTGTATTATCAACTTCCGTCACTAAATCAGATTCTGTGTTTGTTTCCGCTGAATTCGTACTATCCTGACCGTTTTCAGTTTCTGCCTGAGTATTATCCTCTTTTACATATTTATCCACGCCGCTGTTACCGCATCCCGTGAATAAAACACTTGTAGCAACAATCATTGCACTCAAAAATAGCCTTTTATATTTAATAATCTCCTTCATGTTCTGCTTCCCTTTTGTTTTTTCTGTCAGTCATTATAACACGGAGACGCATCATTAGCGAATCACATAAAAAACAGCTGCTATCGTAACCGATAACAGCTGATAAAAATTCATCCATGCTTACTCTGCTCCGTGGTTTAACAGAGCGTCACACTCCTGCCATTTTTTCCTGTACCAAGGAAAAGCCGTTTCCTGCACGGCACTTATTTTGTCAGCCAGTGTGATAATGTAACCCTCCACATATTTAGGCCTTCTGTGTAATGTCAGTGGCCACATATGTGATGCTATGGTGTCACATATTTTATCATCAATGTCCTCTATGAGCAATTTGGCCTCATCCACTGAATTTAAGGGATGAGTGTTGATGCAGTCAGGTCCGCTTTTGAACCTGTGATCTCTCCCGAGGATTCCTAGGTCGTGACAAAGTGCTGCTTTCACCAGCTTTTCCTTTTCCACGGCTAATCCCGCCTTTTCTGCAATCTGCGCAAGAAAATAACTCATTCGTGCGACGTGAATCTGATGTTCACCCACACTGGAACAATAATGATGTTCCTGTAAAAAAGATTTTTTGAAGATATCCGACTTAAGAATATCCTCCCCAATCCTTTCTATCTCACTATTCAATTTATCCTTATCAAGAATCATTTTCATAACCTTATTTCTCCTTCGATAAGAATAAAGTGACAACTGCAAAATTATTATATAACCTGAGGAGAAAATTAACAACTAATTCTCAGATTTTTCTTTTATTTTGATACTTTGTTTTTGCTTTGTTTTTTAACTTTTCCGCCCGGATCAATCCTTATAGCAAAGCCATTCTTTTTGAACTTACAATTCTTTATATTTTTAATAGTAGCTCCTGTTCCGGCAACAACTCCGGCACTCATACTGTTTTTATGGCCGGTAAATGTACACTTTTCAATGGTTCCCACACTTGATTTGGTAAAAACAAGTATTCCATGCTGTTTATTCTTGGTAAATGTACAATTGCTGATTTTTGTGACAGAGCTGCTCTCGTTGACATCTATACCACACATGCCGTTCTTTGAAAAATCGCTGTTTTTAACCGAACCTTTGCAATTAGAATGATACATTACTCCATAGTTTGTATTGTTATTAAAAACCGATCTCTTCTTTCCGTACTTATCAACGTTTATCGTAGCATATGGTCTTCCGCCTATACCGTGATCCTTATTTTTGCTTATGGTGCATCCTTTTACAGTAACAGAAACAGCATCACCTTTCTTACCATTTGCTGCAATACCGCATCCCTTGTTTGAGTTCAATGTGGACTTAATAACAGTTAATTTGCTTCCTGTATAAACGCCAACACCTGCTGCATGTGCATCTGAATTTCCAGGTCTTTTTCCATTATTGCTTATTGTACTGCCCGAAATAGTGACGTTTGCCTTTGAAGTCAAGCACACGCCTACCCAGTAACTTTTTTCCACCTTTGAATCTTTGATAGATGCGCTTCCTCCCTGAATAAGAATGCCGTTATCGTTGGTTGTCTGCTGTACATTTACTTTATTAAGTGAAGCATTCTTGCAGTTATACAACTTCAGTCCTTTTGACGTGTTCGTTATTGTCACGTTATCGAATGTAAGGTTTTCCACGGTGTTAAACAGTAACTGTTCACCACCGGAAAAAGTCGCATTTTTTATGGTGACACCAGAAGAGCTTTGCAGGTTAAAATCTGTTTCAGTCCAGTTTCCACCTGAAATAGTAATATTACTCATGCTATTGCCATAAATACTACCGGTAATTGATGCATTAGCGTCAAATGTTATGCTCACACCATTTTCCGATGAAAGATTTAGCCCTTGTACGGTATGTTTGTCTCCCGTGATTACAATTTCTGTCTCACCCTCATACATTGCCTCCTGTATCTCATATGTGACATCTTCAGATGTTATAGTCGTCTTTGCCTGCGCATTCAATGGAAACACTAATGCACAAACAGAAAGAGACACTGCGCCTAACAGCGCATATTTTACTTTTCTATTCATATACTCTCCTTCCCGTTTCAGTCATAGTAATTGTTTATTACATTTGCTGAGTCTTTTTATCTGTTTAAACATTATAACACGTTACTTTTCTGTTTTCTCCAAGTATTCTAAAAAAGCAGTGCATCCCACTGATATATCTCTGTATGTCTCGTCAAACTGTCCTGTGTACCATGGATCCCTGACATCTCTGTTTTCACCGGCAAATTCAAGGAGCATCCTCATTTTTCCTCCTGCCTTTTTACCGGTGATTCGCTCCATGTTTCTAACGTTCATGGAGTCCATGCCTATTATGTAGTCATATTTGTCATAATCGTCCGACTTCATTTGCTCTGCCCACTTTCCGGCGCAACTTATTCCATGCTTTGCCAGTTCTTCCCTGGCCAGCGGATAGACAGGATTGCCTACACCGTGATAGATTTCCTCACTGCTTGTGGCTTTTGAAGAAATCTCAAAATTCTCAGCCATTCCTTTTTTTGCGACCATATCTTTAAAAATGAATTCCGCCATGGGTGAACGACAAATGTTGCCGTGGCAGATGAATAGTATTTTTATCATAGTCTTAAATTCCTTATAAATGCTGTATTTACGGGCTTTCCCGATGTTTTTATGTAGAGTCAAAATCCTAATTTAATGGCATATATTGGCATAATTTTGCGTATTTTTGTAAGCAAAAGGTATAAAAATCGGTATAAAAATGTTCGATTTATACCTCAGTATTTATGCGGGTTTATGTTCTCGCAACCAAAGCAACATCTTTTTTTATATTCGAAAATATCCATACCCGCCACTAGTGCTATTCCATATTTCTACAGCTTTACATCCACGTTATTTCCAATCGGCTCTGATGTACAAATATCCACGCCATCCGGCAAATTATTCGGAGGAATCGGTATGTCTTCATTCTGTATCTGCTCCTGTTCTTCCGTTTCCGTTGCTTCGTCCTTGCCCTCAGCCGCCTTCGTTTTCTCTGTATTGTCTTTTTTATCAATCTTGCCTTCTGTTTTCGCAGCTTTCTGATCTTCTTTTGCTGCTTCCTCTAACTTCTTGTTAATATCAGAAATCGCACTCATCTGTGATGCTTCAATATCCTGTGCTTTTGCTTCAACTGCCGCAAGTTCCTCTTTTTTCTTCTCTACATCACCACGCCCTGCGTCCTGTTTGATTTCCGCCTTTAAAACACCTGCTTTTCCTTCCATCTGTGACTTGACCACTCCCTGAACCTTTACCTGATCCATTGAAGCATCTGCAGATATTATAGCCTGCATACTTGCACTTGACATTCCGGTACTATCTTTTGCAGATTTGGACGCTTGTCTGTTGCTGCCGAGCATATCGGCCATAGAAGAACCTTTTTTCTGCTGGCTCTCTTTACGCTGTTCAACCTGATGCTGACGGAGCTGATTCTGCAAATCACTAATCTGCTGTTGAATCTCCTGACGCTTTTTCATCTTTTCTTCCAGAGACATCTCTTTGTCCTGCCCAAGCTC
>JAILLZ010000002.1 GCA_024692885.1 Lachnospiraceae bacterium
TAATCAGATAAACAGTATGAAGGAAAAAGAAGAAGCCAAAGAAGAGGTAGGGGCCGGTAATCTTGGTCCGAGTCTGATTTACAACGAAATAGCAGCCCCTGAGGATTTCCGTTGGCACAAATATATAGGAATGTATTAAAGAAAAGGAGTAAGTGTTTTGGATATTATCGAACAATATGAAAATATTGTAGACAGCAAAGAAACACATGATTTGTTCTATGACTTGGATTTAAGTCCGGTATATGCAATGTATGCAGAGCCTGTTATGGAGAAGCTTTTAGCAGATGCTCATAAAGAAATGGACGCATACCCAAGGAACTTCAAGAACGAGCCATATCAGATGTACAGAAGATATCTTGCTTTGTTCAAGATGCATTACGATCTATTGGCAAATGTGCATCCTTTGACTTCTATAGGAAAAGAGCGGATAGAAAACTGGCGCAAGACTGTGGATGAGTATGAGGCATTATCGGATAGCAAATATCCTCTTATTGCAACCGTGACAAAAAATACTGCTCATCTGGTTAAACATCTTATTCCAAGAGAGTATTTGGAACTGATAGAGAATCCCAAACGTCATGTCTTATGCGCAATGAGCTACAAACCGACGGATGAAGAAGTAAAAAGCTATGTGGATTTTGTGCTTAAGGAAAATGAGGGCACTGTTGATTTCGAATCATTTTCACCGACCGAAAAAAGGGGAGGCGTAGTTCCGGCGGGGGTACTTTCTTTTGTGGAGGATGATGGCAAAGACGGAAAAACAATTCGCCTGGAATGGCTCTATGTTGCACCTGAACGAAGAAATATGGGGCTTTGCAATGCTCTTTATTATGAGATGCTTTATATCCTAAGAGATACGGATTTTGAGGCTATAGTGGCAACAATGGATCAGAGATTACTGTCCGGGGACGGGGAAAAACATGAACCGGTGGAGCCTACAACAGCACTCCTTCGCGCGGCAGGTATTGCTCCAGAAGACAGGGAGTTTGATCCTAAAAACGAATATGCACCTCTTGTGCATTTCATTACGAATATGAAGTTTCAGGCGGAGCCCATAACCGAAAGGGAGCTTGTTTTTACCACCTCGAATATTCGAATGACTTCTGAAGTATTGAAGGAAGCAAAGAAACATGATTTGCATTCGTTATGGGAGCTTGATGATCTAACATTTCGCAAGCTCACATCCAAGATTCTCTTCAACAGAACGGGGGTATATGATAATCAGATTCCGTTTGTGGGAAGAAAAAGATATGATGCGGATATAAGCGTTTTTTACGAAGAAAATGCGGAAATAAAAGGAATTCTACTGGCACGACAAGATTACAGGGGACGTATTCTTGTTGAAATGGAATTTGGGGATAAGCCTGAAGAGGCTATTTGCAGAAAGCTGTTTACCCGTTTCATGATAGAAGTATTAAAGAAATATGAGGGCAAGCCACAATTGGTTGTTCCAATCAGTGAAGAGGTCTTGCTCAATGTATCCGAGCAGTTGTTGATTAATCCTAAGTACAACGTTGCAGCAGGTATCGCACTTATTCGACCTGAAAATGATATTTCAAGTGAAGAATGGAATGAAGCGGTACAGGCGCTGCAAAATCTATCAGCGGAGGAGTTGGAAAAACTTTCCAACGCTTTGACAGATGTAACTCTTGAAGAGAGAGGATGAGTTATCTGATGGGGGAAGCTATGAAAAGGAAGAGAAGAGCAGTAATAACAATTATTCTTGCATTAGTTGTATTTATGAGCCTGGTGCCTGTTCAAAATGTGAAAGCATCGTATACGGGCGGAAAACAGGTTATTGCTGACGGATACTACAGGATTGTCAGTATGAAGGACAATGCCTACGGACTTGATTTGGCCGCTAACTCCACGGAACCGGGAACAAACGTGCAATTGTACAAAGTATCGGACAACGATGTTCCTCTTTTTTACGTTACATATCTTGGAGACGGGTATTACAAGATTTCCGTTCCCGAAACAAATGTATGTCTTGATGTTACTGGTGGAGAATCCAAGGATGGAGTAAATCTTGAACTTTGGACTGAAAACAACAGCGATGCTCAAAAATGGGTTATAGAAGACACAGGTGATGGGGTAAACTTTTGGATTCGAACGGCTATTGATGGAAGAGTAATAGATATTTCCGAAGGAAAAGTCACGAATAAACAGAATATCCATATTTGGTCAAACCACGGAGGAAACAACCAAAAGTGGCGCTTCGTTCCTGACTTAAGTGAGGGAATACAGGAGGTTACGGCTTTCGGTATGGCTTGCGGCGTGAGACTGAGATGGTCCATGAGCTCAGACACGGACGACAGGATTTACTACATCAACAACCAGTTTGACGCAAACACGGGAGGCTCTTCCACAACAGCAAGCGACGTTTCATCTATCTTTGGCGGTGCTTCGGTTACTTCTTATCCGGCAGGAGTGGAGGTTAAATACAAGACCAGCGCAGGCAATGAAGACTGGCAAAAGCTCGATTTCCCATTGAGCGAGTCGGACAGATACGTGGACGTTACCGGACTTACGGGCGGAACGGAATATGTATTTAAAATGCGCCCATATTATAAAACGAAGGTGCTTGGAGTAGAAGTGGGTAAAAAAAGGTATCTGCAAGATTGGTCCGACAAGGTCAAACAGACAACCTTAGAGGCCAACGATGAAGATATAAAGACCGCTGACAATGTGTATGCAAGTCTATCCTCATTGGCGAGAAAGTACGGTTGGTATGCCGGGAGACATGTGCAGTACTACACCGGAGCAGAGTTTTGCAAATACGACATCGTTAGTAAAAACAGCGAGTATCAGATATGGATAGGCTTTGGCAGGAAGGGAAGCACCATCAAGTATTCCTGGAGAGTATATGACTACAATCTCATAATACACAGACAGGTTGTTGGAGGAAGTCTGGAGGAGCTTGAAAGAGATTTGTCTGTATACGCGGCAAATTCCGGACAGCCTAGACTATCCCTCGAGTATTTGAGGTACACAAAAGGCGCAAGTCAGACAATCAGCCTTGTAAATACGGGTGAAGGCGCTGCATGGTCACTTCCGACATCCACCGATGAAAAGGTGACTTACGGAGGAGTGGAACTGGTAAATGCCACAGCCAACAGTGTTACCGTAGTATTCACGGAAAAGGGAGCCGTGTGGGGCGTATATCCGTATGTTGAAGCCCAGGTGGGTAATCAGACATACAGATGTTACATAGACAATATGATTGCCGGAAGCTGGTAATAAATTGTGACATTATAAACAACGGATGGGGGTAATTACGGATGGATAAGAAGTCCGGTAATAAAAAAGGAAAAATGCTTTTTGTTTTAGGCGTGATATGTTTTGCGATAGCGTTGTTTTTCATTGCAAGGGGTGTGATCCTTGCAGCTTTGCTATTTTTCACGTTATCCTCGGTATTTCCGATTTTTGCTGTAGAAGGAAAGGCGGAAGAACAACAGCCTGCGAGAAACGATGTTGTCGGTGAGAGAATGGTATTGGCGCTTCAGGACAGACTGGATGAGGCGAAGGATGAAAACAGGGTCCTTAAGGAGAGGATAGAAGAACTGTCAATGGGAAATGATGTACTTCATATCACATCGGATGAGAAGGATGAGGAGACAGCCGATGCACTTGCAGCATCCATTCTTCCGAGAGGCGAGGGCGATGATGCCATAAAGCAGACACTTGATATAACAAAGGTTATCAAGGAGGCGGCTCATGATTTCAGAGCTGCGGCAGTGAATGCCGGAGTGGAAATCAGAGTTATAGAGCCGGCTGAACCGATGTATGTCAGCGCAGCTCCCATAATGCTTCGGACAATGTTCAGAGATATCATAGACAACGCCGTAAAGTATATGAAGAGAAGCGGTTCACTTCAAGTCACCATAGCAAATCTTGACGATGATATATTTGTGGCCATGAAAGATAACGGTGAGGGCTTGTCAGAGTCTGAGACCGTGCATATTTTCGAACTGAATTACCAGGGATCCAACCGTATAAGCGGAAACGGATTGGGACTGGCTCAGGTAAAAGCCATAGTGGATTATTACGGTGGAATGATTTACGCAAAAAGCTCACCGGGCAGAGGAATGGGAATATATCTTCATCTGCCGGCTGAGAGAAAATAGTTTGGAAAGAACGGATTTTGAGGTGGATTGGCATGAAATGGAAATATGTGATAGCACTTTTATATATTATCGGAGCTGTGGCAGCAGGTGGCATATATACAGCAACAAATGAGAGAACGGTTTCGGCATCGGAAAATAAAGAGGCAGAAAGCATTACGGATGATTCATTAAGCTCCGATGCAGCGGACAATTTTTATAAAAAGCAGTTGGATGATGCCTTAGAACAGCTTTCCGAGGCAGAGCAGGAAAAAAGCACAATGGAGGCAAAGCTTGAGTCTTTGAGTGAGGAAAACAAGGCTTTGCTTGAAGAGATTACTACAGCCAAAGCAGAAAAAAACGATGCTGCGGAGGACGGAGATTCGGACTCTGAGAATGACTCGGAAGCTGAGGAGAATTCAGATGACAAGGATACGTCAGATAAAGATTCTGAGTCGGATATTGATGCTGAAGATTTAGCTTCTACCGGTGAGTACGAATACACATATACCGTAAATACGGGCAGCAGTCCTTTAAATCTTTACAGTGCCGAGCATGGTGGTTCACCAGTAGGAAAGATTCCTAAAGGAACCACGGGATATGTTGTTGAAGTGGGAGAAGCTTCCGTCAACAGAGCATTGATTTTATATGATGGAAAAACATATTACGCAAGTAAATCATTTCTTATCA
>JAILLZ010000047.1 GCA_024692885.1 Lachnospiraceae bacterium
TACCGGCGCCATATTCCTCTTTGAATCCGTTTTCTCTCTGCCCATATTATAAGCTCCTTTCCGCAATCCGACTTATTATATCACGAAGATATGCGGAAAATCCATATACAGTGTCTAAATTAGGATATCCACCGGTTTCCCGGTGGATATCTCATCC
The DNA here is from genome assembly GCA_024692885.1 of Lachnospiraceae bacterium. Taxonomy (GTDB): domain Bacteria; phylum Bacillota; class Clostridia; order Lachnospirales; family Lachnospiraceae; genus JAILHT01. Next base: position 158 of record JAILLZ010000047.1, read on the forward strand.
TTTTTTATTTTCTTTTTTTCTTTTCCCTGCGGAAGTTCACGAGCAATTCGAAACCTCCGTCAAAATTTGCATCCTAATTCTTATAAACTAGAAATTGTTAATTGCATCAAAACGCAGTTCTTTCAACTGCTTTCCATCGTATACGTAATCTCTCATGTAACATTTACTTTGATGACTGTCTTTTAAGCAGACTACTTTTACGATGTCCCGGGAATTACTCTTTTTCCCTTCGAGCCACAGCGATGTTCCGCTCTCTTCAATTTGCTGCAGCTCTTCCAATAATTCTGTTTCAATACTTTTCATTTCCTTACCCCAATACGTAGACTACCAAAAGTTTGTGATATATCAATCTGGGCCTTTGTCTATCACCTCAGTCAACGAGTAGACCTGCTCCGTTGTGAGGTGAAATGGGTCCGGAATCAATGGCAATTGCCTGACCTTCACTCCCGATCGATGTTCAAACTTTTTTCTTTCTTCCTCAGTGTATGAAAACGAATAGAACTCCGGCAGTAAGAATCCCCACATGGGATTCTGAAAACGCTCCAACGTTATCTCTGCCTCTTTTCTTTTCCATTTCTGAAGAATACAGGCTATCATTTTTCTGTCGCTACCCAAAAACAATTCCTTATAATCTGTAACATTTTTCCCCAAATCCAAAATTACACATTCATAATTCCTATTTAGCAGCGACGAATAGTTGATTTTCCGGCTTCCCGAGTAAAAGTCTATTTGCTGAAACCTTATGGCTTCTCCCCAATCATAGGCTTTCTTCTCCTCTTTCAGCCATCTGAAACTTCGTTCAGAAGATAAATCCAACACTGCAGTATGCTTACCTCTTCCTGAAGCCAGGCAGTTTGCCAAAGCTATTGAAAGGTGCGTTGCCCCGCAACCATTGCTTGTGCCGGCCACTGCAATTGTCATTGGCTTTATGACTATATTCCCCCCTCTCTTTTAGCAGTTCTGCAAAAAACTTTCTCTTGTGCTCGTTCATGTGAAAAGGATCGGCGTCCAAAGGATAACAGAATACTCTTTTTCCTGTTTCTTTTGCCAGCTTTACGGCACCCCAATTATCGCCGTTCATGCAGACAACCAAAACATTTTCCGCTTTCGCAATCTTTTCAATTGCGCCTTTTGATTCCGCCATTTCCCAAGGTCTTGCTCCCACAACAAGTACTACTAAGTCGGCATCTTCGGGAATCCCCCCGGTGCCGTAATCTTCGATAAACACATCCGCTTGCATCTTTGTGGGCACTACCCCAGTCCCATACATGGGAACACCACAAAAGCTATCCCCAATATATAACCCGTCCTTTTTTGTGTTCATATCCATTGCACGGGCCATTTTCCACATACTCTTGCCCTCATTTTTCTCGACATACAGTGCATTCATGCCCATCTGCCTGAGATAGACTTCCAAAGCTATAGAGAAATGTGTCGCTCCGATTCTCCTTTCGGAACCGCAAACCGCTATTTTCTTTTTTAAATGTGACTCTTCCCCATCAACATTTACCCCAATTTTACCGGTCCGTTCTTTCGTAAAAATACGCAAAAAATCCTCCGGCATGTTACAATCAGTTCTTTTGATAATTTTGATAAGATCATGAGCTTTCGGATCTGAACTTTTCTTTAGCATCTGAATGACTATTCGTCTGACTGCTTCGCAGTCCACGTCACTTCCCGGTGCCAAGTCCAAATCACCTTTATTCCCATAAAACAGTGCTTCGGAAGGATTCATAGTGGCATTGCCATAGTCGATTAACTTGATTCCTTCATCGGTAAAAATAATATGTTCCGGCTTTATGTCTCGGTGTTTAATAATGCCAATATCATTTTCCCTCAGATAAATCAGAATCTCACACAGGCTTTTCCCTACTTTTTCGGTTATCTCTTTAGGTATTTCATCCTGACGACGAATGAAAGTATCCAACGTCTCCCCTCTTACATATTCCTCAACAAGACAAATGTATTCCTCGTCCTGCTCAATATCATATACTTTCGGAATACCCGGATGGTTCAGACATATGAGAAGTTTTCCTTCCTCAAGAAGTTTGAATCCCTGGAGACTGTCTGTTTTACAGCACTTCATAGCGCGTAATCCTCCAAGGTTTAGATGTTCGACCAAGTATACTGTTCCGAAGGACCCGTGCCCCAGCACGCCTACGATTTTATACTTTCCGAACCAGATGGCCTTTTTTATGTATATCTCCTCCCCTATCGGGGAACGTCACATCTAATGTTGGTTATAGCACAACAATTTTTCTTATGCAATGTCAAAAACGGTCAATTTCTGCTAAATTTATCCATTTTTACATTTTTGTATATTTTGTCTAATGAAAAGTACACAAATGACCCTAGCCAAATTTTGTTTGTTTTTTACAAATTTTATTTTTTCAAACAACGACCGCGCATTCATAAAGATTTAATATTTATGTCAATAGACATAGACATCATCATTGTTTATAATATTACAAAATATTTAATGAAAGGATGTGATTGAATGAAGATCGAAAAGATTAATGACAACAAGATTCGCTGCACACTTACACGAGAGGATCTTGACAGCAGACATATCAAGTTGAGTGAACTTGCTTATGGTTCTGAGAATGCCAAACTTCTGTTTCGCGAGATGATGAAGCAGGCAAATTATCAGTTTGGATTCGAAGCCGATGACATGCCTCTGATGATTGAAGCTGTTCCCGTATCGACTGATTCAATTACGCTCATCATTTCAAAGGTTGAGTATCCCGAAGAGCTGGATACACGTTTTTCAAAATTTACAGATCCGGGAGATTATGGAGATCTCCTCTTCAACAGCGACAATAATGCATTGCAGACAGCAAACGACATTTTAAATCTTTTTAGGGAGATAGACGACAAGAATAAAAAGAAAGAAGCGAAGGAAGATAGCGATAAAGTTTTTGTTCCTTTCTCTGACAAAGAGAGTATTGAAAAAGGAATTACTCCTTCAGTACCGACAGATATTTTCAAACTTTTCTGTTTCGGAAAACTTGATACTGTCCTTCGTATCTCTAAGGTTTTATCCGTGTTTGAACTTGGTTCCAACTCACTTTATCTGAGTCCTGACAATAACGGATATTTCCTGATACTTCACAAATCGGATATGACTCCGGAGGATTTCAACAAAGTCTGCAATATACTTAGCGAGTA
>JAILLZ010000078.1 GCA_024692885.1 Lachnospiraceae bacterium
ATTTTCATATGATGAGAAAGTGTTGGTTGCGTAATCTCGAATCTTTCCAGTAATTTACAACCGCACTTCTCGCCTTCTGAAAGCATTTGAACAATTTCAAGCCTGTTCGAATCAGAAAGTGCCTTACATATAAAAGACACGTCGATTTTATTCATATAAAGACTACTCACATTGATATCTATATATGTATAGTATAAAGCACACATAGATAGTTGTCAATGTATGTTTTAAAAAAAGAGGGGGGAGTTATAATAATAGACCAGTACAATCATCTGGGTACATATCACCCCAGAGGTACTGGTCTATATAAGTTTTTATTCAGTTCAACAAACCTGAAGTTATCGAGTTCTTTCTCTATCACAAGAGCCCTACAAACTATCGATTTTCATTTTTTTTAGTGCTTTTCTGCTATAGCTACCTGTGCCTCTTTTCCTTACGACGTTAATTTTCGATCAATCCCTTTTCTTTAAATACTCTTTCATCTTGAATGCACAAAAACCTTGCTTAACAAAAGCCTCTGCCACAAAATTTTCGTATCTTCTATCACTCTATAATTCATATTCATCCCATCCCGCCGGTGTACATGGTAAAACCAATTATAAAGCGTATCCGCAGCTGCTTCCACGTCCAGGCATATCGTCATCCTTTACATATCGAGCGTTGAACTCCATGTTGATATCACGAAGTTCCTTCTTGCCATCAATATAATCCTGGTACATCTCAGCAAGACCTGCCATGCAACCATCACAATTTGCTTCTATATTGCCTAATGAATCAGCTACGATTTTTTCACGTTCTTCTCTTGTTGTTTCCGAAATCAAATAACCCATTTCCAATCCTCCATAACCTCTGTCGGAATCTAATCACTCAACAGCCTTTTTAAAAGCTGCTCCTTGTTTTCTATAAACCTCTTTGTAACCTGATAACTATCAGTATCCTCATAAGGGATAGGATGTACCCGGCCATCATCAAAGCTCAGTATTTCAGCTCCCGGAATTCCCAGCAATATTGGAGAGTGAGTCACAATAATAAACTGAGAATCTTCCTTTGCACAATTCACTATCTCAAGCAAAAGGGTGAGTTCCACTCCATACATCTTATAAATAGGTGTAACGCACCAAAAACATCCACCGGCAAAATATGCTTCTCTCATTCCTAATATTCCTCACTTCTTTATTTGTTACTCGGTACCACTGTCTAAATCTCAACAGCCATAGCAAACCATTTCGGAAGAACCATTTCTTCCTGAATCTTCACATCCCCATAATTTGAGATAAGAATCTCCCCCGCACCGGCTACATCTATCGGAAGTTTATATTTTACTTCCTTATCACTTACGTTACATATTACAAGGATTTTCTTTCCCTCAAAATCTCTTGTGTATGAGAAAACGAACTCATTGTCAGGATCCAACAACTCGTATTTACCATATACGATTATGTCCGACCAGCGACTGTTTCTTCTGAGCTCAATCAGCTTTTTATAATAATAGAACACGGAATCCTTATCTTTAAGCTCCGCCTCAGCGTTAATCTCCGTATAATTCGGATTTACCATAATCCATGGTGTTCCTGTGGTAAAGCCGGCGTTTTTTGTGGCATCCCACTGCATCGGAGTACGAGCATTGTCACGTCCCTTTGCCTCAAACGCAGCAAGCATTTCAGTCTCACTTCTATAGCCACCCTCAACAATTTCTTTGTAAGCGTTTAATATTTCTATATCGCGATAGTTTTCGATCGAACCAAAGTGGCAATTTGTCATACCAAGCTCTTCGCCCTGATATACATAAGGTGTTCCCTGCATAAAATGCAAAACCGTTCCGATACATTTTGCGGAAAGTGGAGACTCATCGCCTAACCTTGAAACTATTCTCGGCTGGTCGTGGTTGCACCAGTAAAGAGAATTCCAGGCCTTTCCCTCAAGTTCTCTCTGCCACTTGCTGAGGTTTTCCTTTAAATCCGGAAGATAAAATCTCTTGTCCGTCCACTTGCCATATTTTTTTTCATGGTCAAGACTTGTGTGTTCAAACTGGAAAACCATGTTTAATTCTTTACCGTGATTACCTGCATATTTTGCAGCCTCCTCGATGGTAACCCCGGCGCACTCACCGACAGTCATGATGTCATATCGGGAAAGAACTCTCTTGTTCATTTCCTGCAAATATTCATGAACATGAGGACCGTTTGTTGTATTTTCAAGTCCTCCATACAATGCTCCCTCAGGCTTGTAGCCATCCGGAAGGCCATCCATCTTGGAAATCATGGAAATAACATCCATTCTAAAACCATCAATTCCCTTATTGCACCAGAAGGTCATCATGTTAAATACCTCATCCCTGACCTTTGGGTTGTCCCAGTTTAAATCCGGCTGTTTTTTTGAGAAGCAATGTAAATAATACATCCTCGTCTTCTCATCCCACTCCCAAGCAGAACCAGAGAAGCAGCTGCCCCAGTTGTTCGGCTCCTTGCCATCCTTTCCTTCTCTCCAAATATAATAATCCCTCTTTGAATTATCCCCGGAAGAACGACTCTCAATGAACCACTTGTGTTCATCCGATGTATGATTCACCACAAGATCCATAACTATTTTTATGCCATGTTCATGAGCCTCTTTGAGAAGGGCATCGAAATCCTCCATGTTTCCAAAATCATCCATAATATCCTGATAATCAGAGATATCATAACCATTGTCATCATTGGGCGACTTGTAAACAGGGCTAAGCCAGATAACATTTATACCAAGATTCTGAAGATAGTCCAATTTGCTGCGAATTCCGTTCAAATCGCCGATGCCATCTCCATTGGAATCACAAAAACTTCTTGGATAAATCTGATATACAACGCTTTCTTTCCACCACTTCTTTTCCATTATTATCTCCTTGCTACAAATCTTTCTTAACTCCACTGTTTCCAAACATCCGGCTGATAACCAAGCGTAGACTGCTTCCCATTCCTGACAACCGGAGTCTTTATCACCTGCTGGTTTTCAAGAATCTTTTCAACCTTATCTTCGTCCGCTGTATACTTAATCAAAGCTAATGCATCTTTATCTTTAGAATCAGGATTGATCATATTCAATCGTATCTATCAAATCTCCAACCTTAACTGTTGCTTCCAGTTCTTCACGGATTTCTCTTACAACAGCTTCCTTTGGAGTCTCTCCTTCTTCGATTTTTCCACCCGGAAATTCCCAGCCACCTTTAAAATCGCCATAACCTCTGGCTGTTGAAAAAATCTTGGTTTTGTTTTCCAGCGAATCACAGATTACCATTCCAGCGCGAGCACGTGTAAGCAACACCCTATATGCATTCAGCATATATTTCATCTGCTCTTGTTCATTCTCAGATTTCCCAACTCTTTCAATCCATTTGGTTTTGCCGTCAAATCTATAGTATCGCCACTTACCATTTTCATATCGCATATCAGCATCCCAGAGCAGGCAAGTATGATCCAA
>JAILLZ010000234.1 GCA_024692885.1 Lachnospiraceae bacterium
TATTATTCAAACTTTGCTTTTTCATACAGTATTATTTTAAACCAAAATATACAGCTTGTAAAAGAAGCCCCTGCACTGCAAAACAGTACAAAGGCTTAGCATTAAAATTTTCTCAAATCGAGATCTTTTGCTGACTCATCATATTTAATATTTTTGATAATGACGTCATACTGAACATCGTCATTTACCTTTACGGTAACTCGATCACCTGTCTTTTTACCGTAAAGCGCGGCTCCCAAAGGTGATTCCCTTGAAATAAGATTCTTTAGCGAATTGCCTCTCACGGTAGTAACTATAGTATATGTCTCGGTCAGTTCATCATCAACGAAAAAGACTTCAACAGAACAGTTCATGCCTACGATTCCGGTTTTTGCATCTGAATCAATTATCTTTGCAGTCTTTATCATCTTTTCCAGATATCTAATTCTGCTCTCGTTCTGATTCTTAAACTGCTTTGCGGCCTTATACTCAAAGTTCTCGCTCAAATCGCCCTGAGCTCTTGCCTCTTTTACGTCTTCCAGTGCTTCTTTTCTGACGACAAGCTTTCGATGTTCAATCTCAGCTTCCATTTTAGCAATATCTTCTCGTGTCAGTTCATCAAACATATTCTATTCAACTCCAAAAGCTAATTACTTTAAAAGTCCAAAATATAAAAGTACAAGTATTCCAAGGATTATTCTGTAATATCCGAATACCTTGAAATCATGCTTCTTAATGTAGCTCATCAAGAATCTGATAACAAATATTGAAACCGCAAATGCCACAACACATCCAACCAAAAGAATGCATCCCTCGGCAAGTGTGAAATCAAAGCCAAACTTAAGAACTTTTATAAGGCTTGCTCCAAACATAACCGGAATAGCCAGGAAAAATGTAAACTCAGCAGCTACGGCACGGCTTACTCCGATAAGGATACCTCCGAGTATAGTTGCTCCGGAACGGCTTGTTCCCGGGAATATGGCAGCTATAAGCTGGAACATTCCTATGATAAAAGCTGCTTTGTAGGTCATTTCATCCAAAGAAGTTATCTTAGGAACCTTTGTCTTATTATGGTTCTCAATGACAATAAATCCGATACCGAAGATAATAAGAGCCGCAGCGATTACAACAGGCTTATAAAAAAGCTCCTCAATCTCGTCTCCGGCTGCCAATTCAACTACTGCAGCAGGTATGCAGGCTACTATTATTTTGAACCACATCGAAAACTTATCTTTTCTGATAAAATTCTTTTCCTTAGCGGAAAATGGCCAAATCTCGTTCCAAAACAGAATAACAACAGCAAGGATTGCTCCAAGCTGGATAACAACTTCAAACATGCTCCAGAATTCTTCAGAAACGTTTAAAGTAACGAATTCATTTAACAAAATAAGATGTCCGGTACTGCTTATTGGAAGCCATTCTGTGATTCCTTCGACAATACCGAAAAACGCAGCTTTAATAATCTCTAACATTTAGTTTTTCCCCTCAATCTCAGATATAATATCTACCCTTCTCTGATGACGTCCGCCCTCAAATTCGGTAGTTAAGAACGTATCGCAAATCATTTTTGCAAGCTCTGGTCCTATAACTCTGGCTCCGAAAGCAAGCATATTTGCATTGTTATGTTTTCTTGACATCTCTGCGGAGTATGGCTCTGAACATACACAGCATCTGATACCATTTACTTTATTACATGCAAGGGATATTCCTATACCTGTACCGCAAATTGCAATACCGAAATCAACCTCGCCATTTGCAACCGCATTGGCTACTTTTTCTCCGTAGATTGGATAATCACAGCTCTCAGGCGAATCTGTTCCAAAGTTTACGATTTCGTAACCCTTCTCTTCCAGATAAGCCATAATCTCGTTCTTCATATCCAACGCTGCATGATCATTTCCAATTCCGATTTTCATATATAAAATTCCTCGCTATTCTTCTTTTTCATCAATCCCCAATTCTTCTGCAGCTTCCTTTTCCGCCTCCATCTTGAACTCCTCAACCTGAACAGGTGATATCTCAGGCAGTTCATCTAAAGTATGTACACCGAAGCTTCTCAAAAACTCCTCCGTTGTACCAAAAAGCATAGGTCTTCCCGGTGCATCAAGTCTTCCTAGTTCAGTGACAAGATTATACTCCACAAGTTTGCTTACAGCATGATCGCAGGATACACCTCTGATATTTTCTATCTCTGTCTTTGTTACAGGCTGCTTATAGGCAATGATTGACAGGGTTTCAAGAAGGACATCCGTAAGAACGTGTTTTTTAGGCTGACTGGCAATTTTAATCAAATCCTCGTACATATCCTTGTTTGTACACATCTGATATCTTCCGTCTAGCTCTATAATCCTTATTCCTCTGTCGGCAGATTCATATTCGTTTGCCAACTCCTCCAAAACGGACTTTGTCTCTTCTTTTGTCCACTCCATTGCTTTTGCAATTCTGTCAAGATCGACAGCATCGCCCATTGTAAAAAGAATAGCCTCAACAGTGGCTTTCATTTTATTTCTGTCCATTTTAAACTCCGCATTATGCAATCTTTGATTCCACCATTATCTCATCAAACAGATTATTCTGAGAAATGGTTATCTTCCCTGCTTTCATCATTTCAAGTACGGCAAGGAAACATACTATTATCTCCATTTTGCTGCCCTGTTTTTCGAGAAGACTCCTGAAACCGAATTTCTTATGAACCTTAGCAAAATCTTCAAGATAAACAAGCTTATCGTCAAGAGAAATCTCCTCCTGCGGAATATCTCCGAAGCTTGCTCTGGTTCTGTCTATCTTGTTCTCCTGGCGCAAAAGGACCATGTTAAAGATATTGTTCAACTTTTCCATCGTGAGGTCGCCCAAGAGCTCTTCCATATCAACCGGCTCCTCATATGAAGCAACTTCATCCGGGATGGTCGGAAGCTTGTAGTATGTTTTTTCCGCAAGTTCCTGACGTTCCCTCAACTCATAGGACATCATTTTGTACATCTTATATTCCAAAAGCTGTCTGACAAGCTCATCTCTAGGGTCCTCTTCCTCCTCAACGGTCTCCTGTTTTGGAAGCAGCATTCTGGATTTAATATCTATAAGAGTAGCAGCCATTACAAGGAACTCACTCATAACATTGAGGTCCTGTCTCTGCATCTCCCGAATATATTCGAGATACTGATTTGTAATCTCCACTATCGGGATATCATATATATTTACTTTATTTTTTTCCAGCAAGTGCAAAAGAAGATCCAAAGGGCCTTCAAACACTTCCAGTTTTACGCTTAATTCCATTCTCTCACCCGATAAAAATCCAAAGGGCTGTAGCATAAACTACAGCCCACATTGTTTTTACAGATTATGCGTTTGCAGGAACGTCTTTGATAGAGAAGCTGATTCTTCCCATCTTATCTTTTCCGAGGCAAACAACTTTAACCTTATCGCCAAGTGTAAGTACATCTTCTACTCTGTTAATTCTCTCTTTGGCAATCTTTGAAATGTGAACCATTCCCTCTTTTCCAGGAGCGAATTCCACGAAAGCACCAAACTCTTTGATACTGATTACAACACCTTCATAGAGCTTGCCTTCCTCAAAATCAGCAACGATCATCTGGATCATATGGATAGCTTCATCCATCTTCTCTTTATCTGTACCGCATACTGATACGGCACCGTCGTCTGTTATATCAATCTTAACTCCTGTGCGTTCGATGATTTCGTTGATAGTCTTTCCTCTCTGACCAACAACATCACCAATCTTAGCAGGATCGATCTGAATCTGAATAATCTTTGGTGCGTACTTGCTAACTTCTTTTCTTGGCTCAGCAATAGCCTTTGACATACACTCATCCATGATGAAGAAACGAGCTTCTCTTGTTCTTCTGATAGCTTCTTCAACTATCGGACGTGTAAGTCCGTGAATCTTGATATCCATCTGGATAGCTGTGATTCCGTCTTTAGTTCCTGTTACCTTGAAGTCCATATCTCCGAAGAAATCCTCAAGTCCCTGGATATCTGTGAGTACGATGTAATCATCATCTGTATCACCTGTTACAAGTCCGCATGAGATACCGGCTACCATCTTCTTGATAGGTACTCCGGCTGCCATAAGTGACATACATGATGCACATGTTGAAGCCATTGAAGTAGATCCGTTTGACTCAAATGTCTCGGATACGGCACGGATAGCATATGGGAACTCTTCCTCTGAAGGAAGTACAGGAACAAGTGCCTTCTCAGCCAATGCTCCATGTCCGATTTCTCTTCTTCCCGGTCCTCTTGAAGGCTTTGTCTCACCTACAGAGTATGATGGGAAGTTGTAATGGTGCATGTATCTCTTTGTTGTTACGTTCTCATCAAGACCATCGATCTTCTGAACCTCTGAAAGAGGAGCAAGAGTAACAACATCGCAAATCTGTGTCTGTCCTCTTGTAAACATAGCTGAACCGTGAACTCTAGGTACGATATCAACTTCAGCAGCAAGTGGTCTGATCTCATCAATTCTTCTTCCGTCAGGACGCTTGTGATCCTTTAAAATCATCTTTCTGACTGTCTTCTTCTGATACTGATATACAGCCTCTGAAAGAAGTGCAAGCCACTCTTCATTGTCGGCGAATGCCTCCTCAAGTCTCTCTGTGATTGCCTTGATATTCTCCTCACGAACCTGCTTCATATCTGTGAATACAGCTTCTTCCATCTCTGCAGGAGGAACGATTTCTTTAATCTTGGCAAACATGTCCTCAGGGATAACAAATCTTGTATATTCATGCTTTGGCTTTCCAACCTCAGCTACCATTTTATTGATGAATTCAATAATTGTCTGGTTGATGTCATGTGCCTTATAGATGGCATCAATCATCTTGTCCTCAGGAATCTCGTTTGCGCCTGCTTCAATCATGATAACTTTCTCTGAAGTAGATGCAACTGTAAGCTGAAGATCTCCCTCATCCCATACTTTCTGAGATGGGTTGAAGATGAGCTCTCCGTCTACCATACCAACCTGTGTCATTGCACATGGTCCGTCAAAAGGAATGTCTGAAATACATGTTGAGATTGCAGATCCGAGCATTGCAACAAGCTCAGGACGGCACTCAGGGTCAACACTGATAACGAGTTTGTTTAATGTTACGTCATTTCTGTAATCCTTTGGGAACAAAGGTCTCATAGGACGATCGATAACTCTGGCAGTAAGAACAGCATTCTCGGAAGCTTTTCCTTCACGCTTGTTGAATCCTCCCGGAATCTTTCCCACAGAATACATCTTCTCTTCAAATTCAACGCTGAGTGGGAAGAAATCAATTCCGTCTCTTGGCTTGTCTGAAGCTGTAGCTGTAGCTAAAACTGTTGTGTCTCCGTAGTGCATGAAAGCACATCCGTTTGCCTGCTTGCCGACACGGTCAACATCTACTGTAAGTGTACGGCCAGCAAGTTCCATTGAAAAACTTTTGTACATATTATTCTCCTTCTTCTTGAACAAGGTTCCGAAACTACTGATCTGCCTATATATTCCTTATCTACTATACCATATAAACACATCAGTGGTCTCGGTATCAAACCTTGTTCGTAAAATTTGTAAAAAATAGGGCGGAATACTCCGCCCTATTAGGTTTGATAGAATTACTTTCTGAGTCCGAGCTTCTCAATAAGCGCACGGTATCTCTCGATATCGCTCTTCTTAAGGTATGCAAGCATTCCTCTTCTCTGTCCAACCATCTTTAAAAGACCACGTCTTGAATGATGATCCTTTGGATTCTCTTTAAGATGCTCAGTGAGCTCTTTGATTCTCTCTGTGAGGAGCGCGATCTGAACTTCCGGTGAACCTGTATCTCCGGCACTTCTTGCGTACTCATTGATAATTGCTGTCTTCTTCTCTTTTGTAATCATTTTTATTTCCTCCTAAATATAATATGGCCCGGCATAAATGCACTGATATTCAGCAAAAGGTCGGAGATTCCATTCACCGAATATGGGCTAAACTCATACTGCATTAGATTAACATAATCTTTGCGTATTGTAAACCATTTATTAATTTCCAAGCAATCTTGTTACACAGATTGGGCTTCTGTAGTATGCGCTTGAAATCTTGATACCGGTTCTGGCATTACTTGCATGCACTATCTGACCGTTACCGATATAAATTGCAACGTGGCTGATTGAACTTCCGCTTCCGTAGAAGAAAAGATCTCCCGGCTGTGCTTCGGATGCGCTAATTCTTGTACCGTATCCGGCCTGAGCTGCTGATGAATGTGGTAAATAAATACCATACTGTGCAAATACTGAAAGTACGAAACCTGAACAGTCAGCACCGTTTGTAAGGCTTGTTCCGCCCCATACGTACGGATTTCCAACGAACTGGCAAGCAAACTGTGTAAGAGCAACTCTCACATCGGATACACCCTGTCCGTACTGAACTTCCGACATTGTCATGGCTGTAGGAAGTTTGTCTTCAACTGTAACATACTCTGCTGAAATGTAACCTTCCTCGTCATCGACGTTAACCTTAATCCAATCGCCAAGGTCCTCTATAACTTCAAGCTCCTCACCCTCGCCCATAAGTGCAAGGATTTCACTTTCGGTAGAAGCTTCCTGTCTTACTCTAAGTGTGACGGTATTACATGAAGCAACTGTTGTGACAAGGCTCTGGGCATATTCTCTTGCCTCTGAACCTGTAATGAGATACTCGGTTTTAACATAACCTGTAACATCTCCAGACTCAATATAAGTCCAGTCACCCTCAGTTCCCAATATCTCACAGGCACTGTCTCCAGGCATCTTTCCAACAAGCTCAGCATCCTCTGATGCGCTTTCCCTTACATTAAGGTTTCCTTCAACAATTGCAATACCAAGATTTGTAAATCCAGCTATAGAGCCGTAACTTGATGATGTTGTGGCATCCTCTGCGTACATTAAAGTTGCCTGTGCATTTGATGTTTCAATACAATCTGCAAGATATGATGAAATTCCGGCTGTAGTTGTAGTGTCCTCTGAAAGAGCATCTGTAAATACGCTTGACACACCGGAAGTAACTTCCGCTGCAGATGTGGTATCACTAAATGCTGCTACCGATATGAATGCAACTGCAACGAGTCCAAATATTTTTAAAGATATATATGTGTTTTTCATTTTAAAACCTCTTATTAACAATCACTTTCGTTAGTATAACAAGGGATTATCAGGATTGTCAACAAGTATGTAACATTTTTGTAACATTTCACATTTTGAACACATCTTTTATTGCATTCACATCTTTTTCAATCTGAACACGAAGTTCTTCAATGGAATCAAACTTCTTTTCAGGTCTGATATATTTGCAAAACATGGTGCATATGTTTTCATCGTAAATATCATCATGAAAATCAAAAAGATTTGTCTCTGCGCCTATCTTATTATTGCCCTTAATTGTTGGCTTTACACCGATATTTGTGGCTCCGTAATATATTTTGCCTCCAATCACGGTCTCGGTGGCATATACACCGAAAGGCGGAAGCTGTTTGTTATCCGGAATCAGAAGATTCACGGTTGGAATATCCATCTTGTGACCTATTCTGTTTCCATGAACCACAGTTCCTTCTATGAAATACTTATATCCCAAGAGTCTGTTTGCCTCTTCAAGCAATCCGTATTTCAGGGCTTCTCTAATCCTGGTGCTGCTTATGTCACGTCCGTCATCCTGAACCTTATGTACAACCTCAACCTCGTAATCATATTTTTTTGAATACTTAATCAGCGTGTTGTAATCTCCGCTTCGCTTATATCCAAAATGAAAATCCGGGCCAACAACGACATATTTCATATGTAGTTCATTCACAAGTTTGATTATGAATTCTTCCGGAGAAAGCTTCATTATCTCATCCACAAGTGGGCACTCAATAAGATAATCAATGCCAGTCTTTTCGAAAATCATGGCCTTTTCACGGTTTGTTGTAATCACTTTGTTATCATAATCCGGATTTGACAACACAGCCGTGGGAAGATTAAAGGTAAAAGCAACCGATGAAAGTCCTTTACTCTTCTTTTCCAATACCTTATTTATAAGGTACTCATGTCCACGATGAAGCCCGTCAAATTTCCCGAGGGAAACAGCCGTATTCTCTTTAATATCGAAGTTTGTTGTGTCTTTTATATAAATCATCGTTTTAAAAGGCTATATAAACAGTTTTACAGCCTTAAACTCCTTACTTTCTTCCTCATACTCATAGATTCCCGCAAAAGATGCATCGCTGAAGTATGCTCTGAGTCTGCCGTTAAAAATGCTCTCACTCTCACTGATTATCTCATCCAGATTTAATCTGTTTCCGTTTTTTAAAAATCTGTCAGCATCCGGAATGCAATATATTGCAGGATAATCCAGCAAGGCCTGATCGATGGACATAATCTCCTTTTCCAGAGTTCCGTCATCACGTTTCTTTTCAACTTCCTCAAGGGTCATTGCATCTTTTATCTCAAATCCTGCGGCCTTAAGTCTGATAAGCGATTCCATTGCGCCGCCGCAGCCAAGTTTCTCGCCGATATCATTGCAAAGGGTTCTGATGTAAGTTCCCTTGGAACAGTCGACTTCAAATGTAACAAGTGGAAGGTCAATATCGATAATCTCTATAGCATGGATTGTAACCTGTCTCGGTTTTCTCTCAACCTCTACACCTTTTCTTGCAAGATCGTACAATCTCTGTCCGTCCACCTTTATGGCTGAATACATTGGCGGTATTTGAGATATGTTTCCAATAAATTCTTCCACCACATTTTTGATATCACTGACGGAAAGATTTACATCAGATGTCTTTAAAACATTTCCGGTCATATCTAGCGTGTCTGTTGTGACACCAAGCCTCATTACGGCTCTGTAAGTTTTGTCCCTATCTGTCAAAAGGTCACACACCCTGGTTGCCCTGCCAACACAAACAGGAAGAACACCCTCGGCATCCGGATCCAATGTTCCGGTATGCCCTATCTTTTTCGTTTTGAGTATTCCTCTTAGTTTAGCAACAACATCAAAGGACGTGTAACCTTTTTCCTTGTAAATATTTATGATTCCATCCATAAATTAAATCTGTTCTCTCAATTCATCCAAGAATTCATTTAATCCGTCTTCGTAACTCTTTCTGCAACTGCATCCGGCAGCTCTCTCATGTCCACCGCCGCCATGCCTCATGCAGAGTTCCGCAACGTTGACCTTCCCCTTTGATCTGGTGGAAACCTTTAATTCGCCCGGAGCGACCTCATACATGAAAATAGAAACTTCCACGCCCTTCGTTCTGAGCAGGTTGCTGACAACACTGTCGAGCTCGGAAGGCTTGATGCCGTATTCTTCCATCTCCGAGAGATAGAAAACACTGCTGACAACCTTTCCGTCCAGATAAAGACGGCTCTTATCCAAAGCGTGTCCCAAAGCACGATTCTCATTAAAGGTCTTTGCAAAGAAAGTGTCGTTGACAATCTTTGAGTAGTCAATGCCCTTGTCCATCAGTTCACCGGCATAGCACATGGTCTTCTTCGAGGTGCATGAATACTGGAAAACTCCCGTATCATGAACCATTCCCACATAGAGACACTCGGCGATATCCTTATCAACTTTGGATTTATCCATCAGCTCATATACCAGCTCACAGGTGGAACTTGCTTCAGGATAAATGAATTCAAGATCCGCAAAGCCGCTGTTGCTCACATGATGGTCGATGCACGCGGTATGTCTGGCTTTTTCGAGATACTTCTTCGAATCTCCCAATCTGTCCGCATCACCGCAATCCAACACTATGAAAAGGTCAAAAACCTTATCTTCGCTCAAGTCCCATGTAATATCCGATGACAGGTTCAAAAACCTGAAATAGTCCTGAATCGGCTGAAGAAAAAGCTTCACCTCAATGTTTGGGTAGTATTTTTTTAAATAATTGTATGTTGCCAGGGTAGAACCGACGCAATCGCCGTCCGGCCTAATATGGCCGCCGATCGCAACGGAATTCATACCCGTAAGAATTGAATCTAAATCTTTAATCAAACTCATCTTCGCTCTCGTCCTCAACCGGAGGTAAATCCTTTGTTACCTCGGCTATCTTCTTAGACATGTTTACACCATATTCGATAGACTGATCCATAACGAATGTTATCTCAGGTGTGTTTCTTAAGTTTATGTTTTTGGCAAGCATTCTTCTTATATATCCTTCAGCGCTCTTTAAGCCTTTTAAAGTATCATTTCTGGCCTCTTCATCGCCGAGTACACTTATGTATGCTTTGCATGTCTTAAGATCAGGTGCAACATTCACCGCAACTACACTGGTCATAGGGTGTATCCGCGGATCTTTTATTTCACCGCGGATAATATTGCTTAATTCCCTTAATACTTCTTCGTTTATTCTAATGTTTTTTACACTGTTTTTTCTCATATATATTCCTATCTAGGAACCTCTACCATCTTGTATGCTTCAATCTGATCGAACTCGGCAATATCACCGAATCCTTCAAATACAAGACCGCATTCAAAACCGGTACGAACTTCCTTAACATCATCCTTGAATCTCTTTAATGAAGCAAGGTTTCCGTCGAATATCTGCTCCCCTTCTCTGGTGATTCTTACTTTACAGCCTCTCTCAAAGATTCCGTCAAGAACATAAGAACCTGCAATGTTACCGATTCCTGATGCCTTAAATACCTGACGTACCTCTGCATGACCGATAATCTTCTCTTCAAATACAGGATCGAGCATTCCCTTCATGGCTGCCTCTACATCTTCGATAGCATTGTAGATAACCTTGTAAAGTCTGATATCGACATTTTCTCTCTCAGCAGTAGCCTTTGCTGTTGCATCAGGTCTTACGTTGAAACCGATAATAATGGCATTTGATGCTGAAGCAAGAGTAACATCGGACTCATTGATTGCACCAACACCGCCATGGATGGTTTTAACGACAACTTCGTCATTTGAGAGCTTCTCAAGACTCTGTTTAACTGCCTCAACAGATCCCTGAACATCGGCTTTAACGATGATATCAAGTTCCTTAAGGTTTCCGGCCTGAATCTGGCTGAAGAGATCATCAAGAGACATTCTGCTCTTTGTCTCCTCGAGAAGTCTTTCCTTGCTTTCCTGAATAAATGTCTCGGCAAAGCTTCTTGCATCTTTTTCTGATTCTGTACATACAAGAACTTCTCCGGCGTTTGGTACTCCTGAAAGTCCGAGAATCTCAACAGGCATTGAAGGGCCGGCCTCTTTTACTCTCTGTCCCTTGTCATCTACCATTGCACGAACTTTTCCGTAGCAGCTTCCGCAGGCAACAGGATCGCCGACTCTAAGTGTTCCCTTCTGAACAAGAACTGTTGCGACAGCTCCTCTTCCCTTATCGAGCTGTGCCTCGATAACGAGACCTCTTGCTCTTCTGTTTGCATTTGCCTTAAGCTCAAGTACTTCTGAAGTAAGAAGAATCATCTCGAGAAGATTCTCAATACCTTCGCGTGTGTGAGCTGATACAGGACAGAATATTGTGCTTCCGCCCCAATCCTCAGGAATGAGCTCGTACTCTGCAAGTTCCTGTTTTACTCTGTCTATATTGGCACTTGGCTTATCTATCTTGTTGATTGCAACAATGATTTCGATTCCTGCAGCCTTTGCATGGTTTATAGCCTCAACTGTCTGTGGCATAACTCCGTCATCGGCAGCAACTACGAGGATAGCGATATCAGTGGAATTTGCTCCACGCATACGCATTGCTGTAAATGCCTCGTGTCCCGGTGTATCAAGGAAGGTAATCTTCTGGTTATTAATCTCAACAACAGAAGCTCCGATGTGCTGTGTGATACCGCCGGCCTCTCTGTCTGTCACACGTGTTGAACGTATAGCATCAAGGAGTGATGTTTTACCATGGTCAACATGTCCCATAACGCAGACAACAGGTGGACGTGGAGTAAGTAATTCTGTATTCTCCTCTTCCTCCTTGAGAAGTTCCGCAATAACGTCAACTTTCTCTTCAGGTGAAGCTATGCAGTTGTATTCAAGTGCAAGTTCTTCAGCCTGCTCATAATCGATCTCATGGTTAACCGTAACCATGATGCCCTTCATAAAGAGTTTCTTTACGATAGCTGAAGGCTGAACCTTTAATCTGTCAGCAAAATCTCTTATTGTGATATGCTCAGGTAATGTAATCTCTTTAATTACATCTTCCTTCTTAGCTTCAGGCTGCTTTGGCGGCTGATTTTTCTTTTTTCCTCCATTCTTCTCAAGATTTATAAAGCGTTCCTGCTTCTTTCCGAGAATATCATGCTGCTGGTTTTTCTTATTATTGTTTCCGCGTCTTCCGTCGTTTCTGTCTCTAGACTCTTTTCTTGATCCGTCGGTCATCGGAACATTATTGTCTCTTGAAGGACGGTTCTGTCCCTGACCCTGAGGGCCTCTTCTTCCGTTATTGTCGGAGAAGTTTTTCTTTCCTTCGTTGTTTCTGTTCTGATTTCTTCCTGATTGATTAGCACTCTCCTGCTTTTTCATATCAGCAAAGATATTTCCCTGTGCTTTATAAACAGGTCTCTCATTCTGAATGAATGGCTTGTTCTCTACAGCAGGTTTCTTTTCAGCTGCAGCAGGAGCTGCTGTATTCTGCTTTTCATCCTTCTTGTTGATTATTTCATTCAAATCAGAAGGCTTCATAGGTCTGTTAGGGCGTGGGCCGCCGGCTACAGGTCTTGCTCCCGCCGGACGTGGACCGCCGGCTACAGGTCTTGCACCTGCAGGGCGTGGACCGCCGGCCTGAGGTCTTGCTCCCGCCGGACGCGCTCCACCCGGTGCAGGACGTCTCTGCATCTGATTTGGCGCTTTTCTTGTGCCACCCTGTTTGCTGTACTGTGCGTTAAAAACAGCTGTGATGGTAGGCTTCTTCTTAGGTCTTTCCATCTGACCTTTATCAGCGGCTGCTTCTTTATTCTCAGTTTCTGCCGCTTTATCAGCCTTTTTTGGTTCTTCTGCTTTTTCTGCCTTAGGAGCTTCAGCTTCCTTTTTAGGTTTGGATGCTCCGCCAAAATGACTCTTTAAAACATCTACCTCGCTGTCCTCAAGAGCATTATTTGGGCTGTGTTTATCTATTCCTTTTGTGTTAAGGTGCTCAATAATATCTTTACTGGTGACCCCTAACTCCTTTGCAATCTCATGTATTCTTAATTTTGCCATTAATGATTATCCTCCGTTACTTCCATATCATCCGGTAATGCCTTTAAAACTGCATTTGCCAGACCACTGTCTGTTATTGCCAAACACATGCGAAATTCGTTTCCGATGCTGTGTCCCAGGTTTTCGCTATCTCCGAAGACCACACATTTCACACGGTTATTTCTGCACATGTTTTCAAATTTCTCTCTGGTATTTTCAGAAGCATCCTTAGCTATGATAACGAGAAAAGCTTTCCCGCCTTTTACGGCTTCCTCTACCTGAAAAGTTCCGCTTTTCAGTTTTGAGGCTTTTTTCGCTATACCAAGATATGAATAAACCTTATTGTTCATTTAATGAAGCCAACTCCTTTTTCAAATCTTCGTATACTGCATCCGGAACAGGCATCTTCAAAGATCTCTCGAGGCCTTTTGATCTGACCGCTTTATTGAGACATTCCACATTTTTACAAATGTAAGCACCTCTTCCGTTCATCTTCCCGGTAAAATCCAATACGACTTGGTCATTCTCGGTTTTAACTATTCTGATTAAAGCCTTTTTTTCTTTTGATTCCCTGCATCCTACGCAGATTCGGTTAGGAATCTTTTTCGTTGTCATATTTCATGCTCCCTTAAACTAACCGGTTATACTTCTTCTTTCGAAGGATCATCTGTCTCCTGGTCCTCAGCATACTCTGAAGCTTCAGCCTCTTCTGTATACTCTCCGTCCTCGTAATACTCGGCATTCTCATAATCTTCCTCTGTGTAAGGAACGAAATTGCCATCCTCGTCGTAGTATCCGTCCTCGTAGTACTCATCTTCATAGTCGTTTTCGTAATCCATGAAGTCTCCGGCTTCTCTGGCCTGAGTCTCAGACTTGATATCAATCTTGAATCCGGTAAGTCTTGCTGCAAGTCTTGCATTCTGGCCTTCCTTGCCGATGGCAAGTGAAAGCTGATAATCCGGAACAACTACCTTTGCTGTCTTCTCATCAGCATCTGCTATAACCGAAATAACCTTTGCAGGGCTAAGTGCATTTTCGATGAGCATAGCTGCATTTTCATTCCAGTTGATGATGTCGATCTTCTCGCCTCTGAGTTCGTTTACGATAGCATTTACACGCGCTCCGTTAAGGCCAACGCAAGCTCCTACAGGATCAACATCAGGATCGTTTGACCATACAGCGATCTTTGTTCTGCTTCCGGCTTCTCTTGCGATATTCTTGATCTCTACGATTCCGTCATGCACTTCTGTTACTTCAGATTCAAAGAGACGCTTAACAAGTTCAGGATGAGTTCTTGAAACAAGAATTCTTGGTCCCTTATTTGTGGATTTAACTTCAAGCACATAAACCTTAATTCTTTCTGTCGGTTTAAAATGCTCACTCTTTATCTGCTCATTCTCTGTTAGAATTGCATCTGCTTTTCCAAGATTGATGCTGATATTGTTTCCGTTGTATCTCTGTACAACACCTGTAACAATGTCATGCTCTTTGCTGTAATACTCATCATAGAGTACTTTTCTCTCTTCTTCTCTGATTTTCTGAAGAATAACGTTCTTTGCGTTCTGTGTGGCAATACGGCCAAATTCTTTTGATTTTACTTCCGTATTGAAAACATCTCCCACCTCATATGTTGAATCATGCATCTTTGCATCTGCAACAGATATCTCACTTACAGGATCGGTAACGGTTTCCACCACGTTCTTTGACTGCCATACATGGAATTCGCAGGTGTCTTTGTCAATTTCCACTCTGACATTCTCGGATTTTCCGAAATGATTCTTACATGCTGTGAGAAGAGAATTCTCTATTGCTTCAAGCAATGTCTCTTTTGGAATGTTTTTTTCCTTCTCAAGTATGTTAAGAGCATCCAACAGTTCATTGTTCATTTTCTTTTCCTCCTAATTTAGAAATCTATTGCAAGTCTGACAAGCGATACATCCGCTCTTTCGAATACAAGCTCGCCATCTTCATTTTCAATAGTTATTGTTTTATCATCAAAGGCCTTTAAGATGCCTTCAAAGTCTTTGCTGTGATTTACAGGTCTGTAGGTGTGAAGTTCAACCTTCTCTCCCATACTCCTGTTG
>JAILLZ010000011.1 GCA_024692885.1 Lachnospiraceae bacterium
TCCATAGAATACAACAACAGGATTCTGCGGTTTTACTGCTGTGACCACTCCGGTTGAAGCTGTAACAGGCTTAATACTCTTTATTGCAATTCCGCCATTTCCGCTCCATCTATCCTCATAAGGGTTCACTCTGTCCAAAACGATTCTCACGTAGTGTGTCTTTGCATTTCCAAGATTCAAGGTGACACTGCTTCCTACCGTCTTGTATTTGAATGACTTTCCGTCTATTGAATATCCAATCTTTGGTTTCTGAATAGTTGTTGTATATGCAAATTCTATAGTAACCTTCTTTGTTCCGGTAGTCTTAAAATATATTGCACTGCCAGACGCATTGGTAAACTGATATTTCTTTCCGCTGAAATTTCTCTTATACCATTTTCCTGATACGCTGTATGTCCCTGAAGCATCCTTATATGTTATATCACCTACAGTTTTTGTCTGGTATTTCACTTTAACCTTGCAAGTATACTTCTGCCATGTTCCGTCAACTTTTATTTTTGCAGTGATTGTAGCAGTTCCCTTTTTCTTGGCATATACTTTTCCGGCCGAGGTGACGATGGCTACACTGTTATTGCTGGTCGTCCATTTTACTGTCTTTGAAGTACCGTTTAATGTGAGCTGCTTATAGGTTGCCGGAGCAAGTGTGATACTTGTCTTACTGAGGCTTATCTCATCCGAGTCGGCAGCATATACTTTCTCATCCTCCCCGGCCATCATTGAGAATGGCATAACAATAAAGGCAAAAGATAGTATTAATAATAATGCTACTTTTTTCGCAGTTCTCATTAAAAAACCCTCCATTTATTCAAGCAATAATCAAATTGAGTATATCATATATGGTTTACCCATGCAAAGTATGATAGAATAGGTGACTGCAAAAGGAATTGTGTTTTTAATATAGGAAAGAAGGTTTTTTCATGAAAGAAAGAATTTATTCATTCGACCTGATTCGAGCAATCTGTGCATGGATTATAGTAATAAACCATTACGGTTTTTCCTGCATGATGTCTCCGACATATGCGAACCTTGAACCTGTTGTTTACCATGCAAACGGCTCATGGGGAGAGATAACGGTTGTCGCCGTATTCTTTATGATCTCAGGTGCATCGCTTTACTACAATCACAAGCAGGTGACATTCCATGACCTGCCAAAGTTTTACTGGTCAAGATTCAAGGGAATCTTCCCAATGTTTTATATGCTTTGGTTGTTTTTGTACTACCAGAAGGTTCTCGACCATCAATCATTCTTTTACACCGGAAGCGTAAAGTCTCTGATTCTTACTCTGTTCGGCATGGACGGATACTTTGCATACAAGTTTCCGACCAATTATTACATTATAGGTGAATGGTTCCTCGGAGGACTCATTTTCCTCTATATACTATATCCGCTTCTCGCTCTCGGAATGAGAAAATGCAGATGGGTTGTGACCGCGATAATTGCGCTTGCGTTTGCATCGCTCTACTTCACGCACTATTTTGTGATCACGGAAGACAGAAACCTTATCGTCTGCATTGCAAATATGTGGATCGGTATGCTTTTTATGGAGTACAGAGAATTCTTCTCGAAAACCATATTTGCGATTATATTCGGTGTATTGGCACTCATATTCGTTTTTGTTGCGGTTCCGATACCAAATACAATAACAATGATGATAATGGCATTCGGCATCCTTCTCGTGTTGAACAAAATTGCCGCTGCTGTTATGAGGCCTGCTCCAATCGGAAGGTTTATAAG
This sequence comes from Lachnospiraceae bacterium, assembly GCA_024692885.1. GTDB lineage: Bacteria > Bacillota > Clostridia > Lachnospirales > Lachnospiraceae > JAILHT01. The sequence goes on from JAILLZ010000011.1 coordinate 1,736, forward strand.
CTGGACAGCAAGTTTGTCATACCCGATATTTTTGCTCCAGCACATCGTGATGGATCAAGTACTCTCAATCTACCAGGGAAGAGAATTGGGACACTTTGAGGAATTTCTGCTTTTGATTCTCACCTTTGTTCTAATCTATATTTTCTCGGTAGTTCTTGTGATCTTAAACAAACATTTGGTAAACTCGAAACCGTTTAAATGGATTGGCGAAAAAGTAAGCAAATGATGATATAAGAAACCGCACGGAAATAAATCCGTGCGGTTTTTATGTGCAATTTAAAAACCGAGCGCTCTGCTTCGAAAGAGCGGCAACGAACGTTACCGATGCAGTTAACTCTGCCCAGGCACCCTCGCGGCACACGGGAGGTTCTTCTTAGAGCTGCTTCATTCCTGACCTGACTCGGTTCGTAGATTCCCATTGCGCAAGACCCAAACTTCAACGCCACTTACATCGGGCGGCTTCGCCACCTAAATCCTCTGCAGAGCATCACCCCAACTATAGCGGATTGTTGGTTCAAGGTACCGCTACCACCCCGGCTGCTCGGAAACATTATTCTATCAATCTTTCATATATTTGTCAATCAGCGCCACCAGATCATCATAGGTGTTTACCTCATTTATAAGGCCGCGAAGTCTTGATGAATTCCTTAATCCCGAAGTGTACCAGGCGGTGTGCTTTCTCATCTCTCTTATACCTGTATACTCACCCTTAAAGTCTATCAGTGCTTTTCTGTGCCTAAGTATCATGGCTCCTATCTCGCTCATGGAAGGTCTCTTAGGAACCACTCCGCTTTCCAAACCTTCAAGTATTTCATTAAATATCCATGGATTTCCCTGCGCACCTCTGGCTATCATAAAACCGTCACAGCCCGTCTCTTCCTTCATGCGAAGCACGTCCTCTGCGGTGTTTAAATCCCCGTTTCCGATGACAGGTATCTTTACACTCTCCTTCACGGCACGAAT
>JAILLZ010000035.1 GCA_024692885.1 Lachnospiraceae bacterium
TGTCCATAAAAGTCATACCATTGTCGTAGAGCTCTTTAGGTATGTCATGGAACTCGCTTCTCTGGAGCATCATAACCTCAAACTGTTCTCTTGAAACCTGTATCTTTGCTCCACCGTTTTTTCTGATCTCATTTATCTTTGCCGCCTGAGCATCTGTCTGCTTTTTGATATTTTCAACAAGCGGTCTCTTTAATATAAGATTGTCAGAAAACGGATTTAAAACTATACCCTCGGTCTGCTTAGCTCCTACTGTTGCGAATGTAAGGCATGCCACAAAAGGCACTCCCATAAGCACATCAAATTTTGGCTCCTTAGGTACTTCCTCCTTGTGTGTATACACAGGAAGATAAAGAAGTCCCTCGTCATTTCTCAAAAAACACGGTGCCGGCTTTACATCTGCCGGCATCTTGAAAGCACCCTCTTTGGCCTTTTTTATGAGTTCCTCTTTGTTTACCGTAGCCGGAAGCATAGCCGGTACTTCTACGGGAGTGCGAAGAAGCTGATTGATGAGAGCGTCAAGATTTTTCTGATTAGTATCCGCTCTGTAGGTTGCAATAAGCTCCTTTGCTTTGTTTTTGTTTTCTATATGATTCATTTTTGATAAATCCCTTCTATCTTCTGTCCTTAAAGAAATGCATACCCGTTCCGACCTTTGCCGTCTTATCCTCGGTCTCCTTCTGCTTATTGTATGCATCCTCTCCGACTCTGGCCTCGACAGTTTTGTAGTAGATATAATAGAGCAGGTTTTTTGGTCCGCTCTCAATCTTACATCCTATAAAACAGCCTGAATCGGTATCAACCTTTCTCGCTCCCTTACATTTTATCTTCATGTTGTAGGTGGTGCCTCTCACCTCATCTGTAAATGAAAGCTCAAAATGTCTTGCAACCAGGTCATAGTTCTCATTTAGAGAAAAACCGATGCCTGAATTGCTGATATCTTTTATCATGATAGGCAAATCCGTTCCGTACTCGGTACGAATCGAGCCGCTGACTAACACTTTTACTCTGTCATTTTCACGCCTGTTTGCCTCCATTGACTCTCTGGCGTAGATTGCAGGCGATATGTGATAATAGACATTCTCATCCTGCTTCTTTAATGTAATGATAACGTTTTTCCAAACTATTCTTGTCTTTCCGCCGTCAATAAAGCCGTACAGGTTGAACTGAGCCTCTTTAAATGCCCTATTAGAAAAATCAAGAAGCTGTCCGTTTTTGTAAAACGCTTTCATCCATACCCCATCATCCCTCACCCTGAAAAGAGTGGAATTCAACGGATAAACAACTCCTCCCCATATGACTTCAAGTGTTACCGGATCCCCCTCTTTTAGCGCTTGAAGCTGCATGCAAAAAAAACCTCCATGAAAACTGTCAAAAAAATCCCAATAATCTATTAAATTATATCAGTTTCACTTTTTTTTGCATAGTTATAATTTCCGTGCTTCTGTCAAGAATTCCTTTCATATATGCGATTACCGTACCGTAATTGGTAAAAGGTACCCCTTCCTCCACGGACATGTTCATTCGATACTTCACTTCTCTCTCGTTTAACATGCATCCACCGCAATGAATGACCAGAGAATACGGGCTCAAATCCTCAGGAAAATCACGTCCCTGGCAGGATTCTATCTGTATGTCCTTTTTTGTGTACTCTAAAAGCCAGCGAGGAATCTTTACGGTTCCTATATCATTACACTGTCTGTGATGAGTGCAGCCCTCTGCAATAAGCACTTTGTCGCCGTCCTTTAATTCATCTATCTTATGCACTCCTTCAAGTGCTGTGTCCAGATATCCTTTGTATCTTGCCATAAGGATGGAAAAAGAAGTGAGCGGTATGTCATCCCCCACTATCTTACTCACCTCGGCAAAAGCCTGGCTGTCTGTGATGACAAGGTCCGGTTTCGCCGGTGAAAGCTTTTTCAAAAGATCCGAAAGCTCAGTCTCCTTTGTACAGAGCGGATATGCGCCTTTTTCAAGAAGGTCTCTTATAACCTGCTGCTGAGGCAAAATGAGTCTTCCCTTCGGTGCGGACTCGTCTATCGGAATGACAAGCACCACGATGTCACCCTTCTCGACAAGGTCACTAACCAGTGGAAAACGTTTTTCCTCATCTTTTAAAAGAGTCGCAAGTATGTTTTTGAATTCCTCAATGTTCTCCCTGTTCACAGAACTCACATATATTTCTATGTCGTAATCCTTATCACCCTCAGGTCTTGACTTTGAACCTTCATTTTCCAGCAAATCCGACTTGTTGTTTGCGATGATGTACGGAATACCTTTTTTCTTAAACATCTCAAGAAGTTCGTTTTCGCACTCGCCCATTCCGATTGAGGCATCGCACACAAGTACGGCGATATCTGTCTTATTTAATATCTGCTTTGTCTTTTTCACGCGCAATTTCCCAAGTTCACCCTCATCGTCAAATCCCGGAGTGTCTATGATGACCACCGGACCAAGCGGCAAAAGTTCCATGGATTTCATGACAGGGTCAGTCGTGGTACCAAGCGTATCAGATACCACCGCAAGCTCCTGGTTTGTTATTGCATTTACAAGTGAGGATTTTCCTGCATTTCTTCGCCCGAAAAATCCTATGTGGATTCTCTCTCCCGAAGGAGTCTCGTTCATTGACATAATTACCCCCTTATCTCAATCTTGTATACATCTTCCCCAAAGAGATTTACCCTCTCTCTGTTAAAACATCTTCCGGAAAATGCCTGATGCGACATCGGTATAAACTTTGCATTTGCCGGGCTGATATAGCGATAAAACGGATCACCTACGACAACATCAGCATCACTTAATATATTTTCCAAATCCTCCTCTCCGAGCGTCTTTATATCCGCAGAATCAAAATCTGTCTCAAGCGGGTTTATAACTGTGGCATCTATTCCAAAATGAAGATTTATGTGCTTTTTTAATGACCACATGGTTACAGGTTCGCCCACGAGATAGATTTTTTCCCCGGTGTGTTTCCTTTCGGTGATGTCGGTTTTCAATGAGCTCTCGTCATTGTCTCCCTTAAAATCTTCGTAATATTTTACCTGTCCGGTCTCCGCCGCGGTTTTAATATCAGCTATCAGCACTTTTGCAAAATCTCCGACAGGTGAACCGTAAACGTACGGTATGCCGTATTCCACATTCATCCACTTCGCAAGCTTTATCCCGGTCACGGATACGACAACATTTACATCAGCCAAAGATGCCCTTTTTATGGAGTCTATATCGCATCC
>JAILLZ010000050.1 GCA_024692885.1 Lachnospiraceae bacterium
CATATATCGTTAATGTAGGAAGAGGAACAGCCATAGATGAGGATGCGCTTGCAAAGCTTCTTGAAGAGGAAAAACTTGGCGGGGCTGCACTTGATGTGTTTAGTACAGAGCCGTTGCCAAAGGACAGTAAGCTTTGGAAGACGAAGAATCTTCTCATCACTCCGCATGCGGCAGGAAATCTCACTGTGGATTATACTCTAACAAAAAATGTGGATATGTTCTGCGAGAATCTGCTTCGTTATGCGAAGGGTGAACCATTAAACAATTTGATTGATAGAAAAAAAGGATACTAAAGCAGGTGGGGGATAATATGGAATTCATCGCATCATCAAACATAGTCGAATTACAAAATCCCGGCGTAACATCGCGCCAATTAATCAATCCGGAAAATTCAACAAGCACACGCGTGACCATAACCGAGGTGCATCTTGAACCGGGCGCAATCCAGCCGAGACATACACATGAGACCTCTGAGCAAATCTGGTATGCTACAAAAGGGCAGGGACATCTTCTTTTAGTAGATGAAACAGAAAAAGAAATAAAAGCCGGAGATGTGGTCCGCTTTGCGGATGGTGATGTACACGGCCTGAGAAATGACGGAAATGGAGAATTTGTATATATATCGGTAACTTCACCACCTATCAATTTCGGGTATGCCTACGAGAAAAAATCCAACTAGAAAATCTATTTAGAAAATTTTCAAAACAACTCTTGCAAAACATCATGAACGGGTGTATATAGTATTTAGAAATATTTCTAAATACTTAATGAAAGCAGGAGGTACATATGGGATATGCAGAGACTTTTAAAGCACTGTCAGATCCCGCCAGAAGACAGATATTGGAACTTCTGAAAAAAGGTCCTCTTTCGGCGGGAGATATAGGTTCACACTTTGATATGACAGGTGCGACTATTTCTTATCATTTAAAAATACTCAAACAGGCAGACTTGATATTTGAGAGCAAGGAAAAAAATTTCATTTACTACCAGCTCAACACGACGGTATTAGAGGAAATCATGTTGTGGATATCGAGTTTACAGGGAGGTGGAAAAGATGATTAAGGCAAACATAAAGACTCTTATCATAACCAGCATTATTATAATTCTTCCGATTTTTATCGGCTTATATTTTTGGGACAAGCTTCCGGATGTTATGGCAACACATTTTGACGGAAACAACGAGGCGAACGGATTCAGCGGCAAGTATTTGGCTGTGTTTGGACTTCCGGCTTTGCTTCTCGCAGTTCAGTGGGTATGTGCGATAGTCACTGCAAATGACCCGAGAAAACAAAACATCAGTCCAAAGATTTATACACTTATCCTTTGGATAGTTCCTGCAGTATCCATTATCGCTGCGGTTGGTATCTATCCATACAATCTTGGATATGACATGGATTCCCTTTTCCTGGCAAAACTGGTTTTGGGATTTGTATTTTTGATAGTCGGAAACTTCCTTCCGAAGACCAGACAGAATTACACCATAGGAATAAAGCTTCCTTGGACGCTTGCTGATGAGGAAAACTGGAACAAGACACATCGCCTTGCAGGTATCCTTTGGATGCTTGGCGGACTCCTCATTTTAGTTTTGACATTCTTAGGTTTCATGCCTATGAATGCATATTTTGCAATACTTTGCATTATGGTATTAGTTCCGACCGCATACTCATATTTGATGCATGTAAGTAAAAAATGATGGTTTATCAGACCGGTGTTGTTACTTTTGTAGCCCCGGTCTGAAATAATAAAAAAGGGAGAGAGAAAATGAGACTTATTTTTGTGAGACATGGAGAACCCGATTACGAGCACGATTGCCTTACACCAAACGGAAGAGAGCAGGCGGCTGCCACAGCTAAACGACTTGCCGGTGAGAACATAAAAGAAATCTATGCTTCTCCTATGGGAAGAGCCAAGGAGACAGCATCTTACACTTCGAAAAAGATTGGTGTAGATGTTAAAGAGCTCGATTACATGCATGAGATTGACTGGGGTGATGCAAGAGATGTAGCTTCGGAGGAAAAACTTGAGTATGAAGGACATCCTTGGACACTTGGATGCAAGCTTATGGCGGACGAGCCGGAGACAGCAAACGGAAAAGACTGGGCGAATCATCCATACTTTAAGCACAACACCTGCATGGATTATTATTCTTTGATTTCGGAGAATATCGATATATTTCTTGCACAGTACGGCTTGATAAGGGAAAATGGATACTACAGATGCGAGAGGGAAAACAACGATACCATAGCAATCTTTGCGCACGGCGGTTCGGGCGGACTTATGATTTCACACATTTTCAACCTCCCGTTGCCGTTTGTCTTAACTGCTATGCCTTACGGAGTTTGCTCGGTTTCGGTTATCGATTTTGCACCGCAGTTTGATGATATAGCCATACCAAGCATAGAGCTTTTTAATGATATGGGTCATCTTGATAATGTTAGAGTTGAAAAGCTTCACTTTGAAAAATAAAGAGACGTGTATTCCAAAGCAATCATGCTCTCTATGGCTTCCAACTGGTAAGGATGCGTGCAAAGCTCATGAGAAGAGCTAAAGCGAATGGTATCGTTTACAAACGGAGGAAGCTCTGTATCAGTGGAGCAAATCATCCATATTTTTGGCTTCTTTAAATCAGATACATGGGCTCTTACATCAGAATAATCAAAGTATGAGCCCGTGTATGAAAAAATAATAATGAGAGTATTTTCATCTGAAGAAACGATGTGGCTAAACTGGTCTGCAATAGAAACGGCTGTGTAAATCTGCTTATGGAAAGGCATCA